>NZ_CP099997.1:3300000-3513191 GCF_024138145.1 Natronosalvus halobius
CGTCGTTCGCGACGAAGGCGTCGCTGTCGAGTTCTGAGAACTCGACGACTTCGTGGCGGATGCCGATTTCGTCGGCGACGCGTTTCGCGTCCTGGAGCTCCGATTCGGGGAGAGTCTCGCTCTTCGCCGTGCAGGCGACCGCGTCCTCGCCGAGGGCCTCGTGGGCGAGAGCCGCGACCGTGCTCGAGTCGACGCCGCCGGAGAAGGCGACCAGGACGCCGTCGTGGGTACCGAGGTCGTCGACGGCGGCCGCGCGTTTTGCCTCGAGGTCGAGGGTCATAGCCCTCGTTTGGCCCCGAGGGCCAAAAGCGCGTTGTCACGAACGGAGGTGCGGTTACACGATTTTCGGCTACTGGTTGTTTTCTTCGATTCGAACTGCTATTCACGCTCGCCCGCTGGATAAACGTCGCGTTCACAATTCCGGCGTCGAATTTTGAACAAGGCCGTCTCGCGATGGCAGTAGTCAAACTAGGTTAAAAGCGATATGATTAACAGGGGTCGAATCGTGGTATACTCAAATGCCGACTCGAGAACTTCCGGCGAATGCGCCGGGCTATTATCGCGAGTCGCATCCACACCCGTACTATATCCCGGAGAAACTCCCCTTTTCCACAGCGGTTCCTGTTGACGACGAACTCACGAACCTTCTCGCAGACGCGTCCTTTCAACTCGGTCGCCTCGACGGGATCAGTCCAACCGTCGACTTTGCACCGGTCCTCTACACGTCTCTCGTCCGACTCGAAGCCGTCGAAACCGCTGAGATAGAGGGTGCTGACGTCGACGTGGACGAGGTCTACGCCTACCACACGCGTACCAGTGCAGGCACAAACGTCGACACGAGCAAAGACCTCCAGGAAGTTCTGAATGCCGAACGTGCACTTCGGGACGGGTTCAACGCAATCAAACACGGCGATTCGATAACGCTCGAACTCCTCCAGTCACTCCACGAGTCGCTCCTCGAAAACGTCCGCAATGAAGACGAAGCAGTCGGGGAATGGCGAACCACAGATGTTCACCTCCCTGCCCCACGTTCTGGCAAGCCACCGTTCGTTCCGCCGCCGCACCAGGACGTTCCTGGTCTTATGGACTCTCTCGAGGCGTACATTCAGATGGGCGGCCAACATCACCCACTCGTCGACCTCGCAATTACGCACTACCAGTTCGAGACGATCCATCCCTGTGAGGACGGGAACGGACGGCTTGGCCGTATCCTCATCGTGTTGCAACTCTGTGCTGATGGCTACCTGGACGAGCCATACCTCTACCCGAGCGCCTACTTCAATCGTAACAAACAACAATACGTCGAACGGATGCGCGCCGTGAGTGAAAACGGGGAGTGGCGTGACTGGATCGCGTTCTTTATCGAGGGTATCGAAGTACAGGCTCGGAACTCGTATCAGCGGACGGTGAACCTGATGGAGCTTCAACATGACTACGAACGACGGTACCCGCACCAAAAAGCGAGTCATCGCCTCGCGCGAGGTGTATTCGACATGCCATACTTCACGGCTAGCGAGGTCCAGAATCGGTTCGACGTCAGTCGCCAAACCGCATACAACGCCATCGAGGAGTTAGTATCCGAGGGTGTTCTCGTCGAGACGACCGGGAATCAGCGAAACCAGGAGTACAAAGCAGTCGACGTCTTCGACATCCTCGAGGGAACACCGAATCACTAGCCGAACCGACGAATCGAACACCGTGCAGACGACTGAACACGAGACTCGTTTCGGCGATACAACGAGCTTCGAATCACTTCGATTCTCCAGTCAAACCTCGGGTGGGTAGCTGGGATGCACGACGATGCTACCTGTGGTGAGTCATAAGACATCACCGCGAACCGTCGCCCCTGCCTGCTCGTCCCGCCAGGCGTGGACCGCCTCCGCGGCCTCCCGGGCCTCCGCGTCGTCCATCCCGAGCATCTCGAGCGCGCCCGACAGCGTGGGAAACGCTAGTTCGCTGTTTCGCACCTTCTCGAGGGCGTCGTCGCTGTGAACCCCGTCGGACCAGAGACAGACGCCTCGCGGGTCGAGCAGCTGGGTGTAGTCCTCGCGCAAACGCGCGCCGCGCAGGCGCTGGGTCACGTTGTCCTCGAACCGGGCGTTGCAGACCTCGAGGTGGACTGGTTCGTCGTCGGCGAGCAACTGGGCGGCGAGACACTTCTCGGGGGCGGCGTGGCCGTTCGCGTTGGCCCGGAGGTACTCCGGATGGGCGCGGGCCCACTCGGCCCGAACCGATTTGCCGACGCCCCTGACGCCGTGGCTCTCCTCGAACTCGGCTTCTGCCTCGGGTTCGTCGCGCATCAGTACGTCCTTCGTCAGGTAGACGTCCAGACGGTCGACGGGGTCGAGGCCGAGCGCTAGGTCGCCGTAAATCCACACCTCGCGGACGGGAACTGGCAGTGGTTCCGAGTCGACGGTCTCGAGGATCGCCTCCACCCTGTCGACGGCGTCGTCCCGGCTGAATCCGCTCATAGTTCGAGGTTGGGTCGAGTCGGGCAAAACGGTTTTCCTCGACCTGCGCCGATCAGCGAACAGCGAACTCGTTCGCTCGCCCCGCAAACGTCTGTTTACGCTCGTTTGGACTCGTCGGTCCCGACGTACACTTCCTTCTCGGCTCTCGCGTGACGGGTGCCGTCCGCGGCAACGATGTCGACCGCGTAGGTCCGGGTCGTCGAGGACTCGGTCTCGAGGATCGACTCGATTTCCTCGAGTTCCGCGTCCGAGAGCCGGAACCTGGCGTACAGCGTCTCTTTGGCCGGCTTCTCGAACTCGATGGTGGCCCTTCTGTCCCAGACGACGTAGGAGTCCTCGAGTGCCTGGACGAGCATCATCGCGTAGATCGGATCGATCGCGGCGTAGATGCTCCCGCCGAAGGTCGTCCCAAAGACGTTCTTCGTCCGCCAGCTACGCGGGATCGAGACGCGGACCTCCTGCCAGTCGCTCGCGATGTACCGAACCCGGCCGCCGGCGAGTCGGTAGGCCGGAAAGAGGTTGAAGCGATAGCGCGCGAGTTTCGTCCGGAGGGATTCGGGCATTGCGTGCGTATTCGGTCTTGGGGGAGCCGACGTAGCGGCTTCGGTTTCTCGTCTCGATGTCCCTCTGCGCTCGTTGCGGACAGCGTATGCTTTTGTCACTTCCCGACGAATGGACAGGCGAGATGCGCCATCGAATCTTCAACGACGAGGGTGAGGAGGACCTCGTCTTCGTCATGGGCTTCGGGAATCGCTGGACTCACGAGAACGTCAGCTGGCTCGTCGGGACGCTCGCCAACGCCGGTTACCGCGTCCACGCGTTCGAGTTGCCCACCAACATCGAGGACTTCAAAGCCGACTGGCTCGAGCCCGTCGCCGAGTACGTCGTCGACCTCGAGGAGTACCAGCTCCTCGCCCACAGCGCGGGCTCGCTCGTCGCCCAGGCGCTCGACGGCGCGGACAACCACGTCTACCTGAGTCCGTGGTGGGGGTACAACGAGCGGGTTCCCGGCCCGGTCCTCGACCTCGTCTCCCAGATACCGACGAGCGCCCCGTTTCTCCCGCGTGGCGAGGCCGGCAGGTCGGCCATCGGTGACCTCGCGACGGACCACCAGCTCGCAACGAGCCCGAAGTGGGTCTCGCCGTCGTTCGTCCGGGAGACGCGGCGCGCCCAGGACGACCTCCTGGCGATCGACCACGACGCCGTCGTCTTCTGTTCGCTCAAAGACCCTATTATCGACCACCAGCCCATCGGCGAGCGGGTGCCACCCGAACACGTGGTCCTCTACGACGGCGGTCACGAGCTGTTCTCCTCGAGTGTCCGCGACCAGTACGTCGGCCTCCTGTTGACTGCGCTCGAGGGTGGAGCCGACGCGATCGAAGCGGCCCACGGGATCTACACGCTCGAAGCGTCGGACGACCGTGGCGACGCCGTCGACGCCGACGCTGGTGGCGATTCTGGTACCGACGCCGACGACGAAGCCGACGCCGTCGACGCGACCAACTAGACATTGCAGTCAGCGAAGAGCGACCAGTTTCAACCAGGGAAGAGCGACCAGTTACAGTCGGCGAGGAGCGAAACGCGTTTCCCCCCGAACCCGCTACCTCGAGTCGATGAACTGCAACCGGTGCGACGGCGAGGCGGTGATGCACGCCGCCTACTCGGGGGCGCACCTCTGTGAAGCCCACTTCCTCGAGTCCGTCGACAAGCGGGTTCGGCGTCGGATTCGCCGCGACGACCTGGTCCCGCGAGACGCTAGTCCCGAGAACCCCCAGACGTGGGTAATCGGCCTCTCGGGCGGGAAAGACAGCGTCGTCCTGACTCAGATCCTCTCGGAGACCTTCGCCGAAGACCCCCGGATCGAACTCGTCTGTCTCACGATCCACGAAGGAATCGAGGGCTACCGCGACGAGAGTCTGGCGGCCTGTCTCGAGCTGACCGAGGATCTCGACATTCGCCACGAGGTTGTGAGCTACGAAGAGGAGTTCGACGTCCGCATGGATCACGTCGTCGAGGACGACCCCGAAAACATGGCCGCTTGCGCCTACTGCGGCGTCTTCCGACGCGACCTCCTCGAGAAGTACGCCGACCGCTTCGGCGCCGACCTGATGCTCACCGGCCACAACCTCGACGACGAGGCCCAGACGGCCCTGATGAACTTCCTGGAGGGCGACGTCTCCCAGATCGCCAAGCACTTCGACGCGAGTCTCGGCCCGCTCGACGAACGCCGTGACCAGGACAACTTCGTTCCCCGGGCCAAACCCCTCCGTGACGTCCCCGAGAAAGAGGTCGCCCTCTACGCTCACCTCCGGGATCTTCCTGCCCACATCACCGAGTGCCCCCACTCGAGCGAGGCCTACCGCGGCGAGATCCAGCGACTCCTCTACGATCTCGAGGAAAATCACCCCGGAACGCGCCACTCCATCCTCTCGGGCTACGAGGAACTCGCCGGCATCGTCGCGGATCGCTACGACGAAGACGGCGACGACGCCGACCTCCAGGCGTGTACCGAGTGCGGGTCGACGACGACACGGGCGATCTGTCGGAAGTGCTCGCTGCTCGAGTCGATCCACGCCGTTTGAGTTCTTTCGAGAACGCTCTCGACGTATTACGTCGTCGTACTCGGCAGTTCCCGTTTTCACTCTCGTTAATGGCGTCTCGAGAGCGGCTAGCGGTGCTCGCGGATCGCTTGCCGTGTAGATAGTGTCACGCCGAGCGTCGCCACTCGAGGGCGTGAAAGCGTCGGTCGGCCAGAGTGGTGTGTCTGGTGTGGTGTCCCGCGGCGGCGGTGTGTCAATGCCGCCGCAGGCGGCCGACCGATGTGTCGTGATTGGTGATCGCGATCGCGTTGGTGTGTCGTCGCGATTGCAGTGTCGTTTCGGCTCGAACGATCGAACAGTTGAACGCCGTGTTAGCGGATGACGTCGACGCCGTTGTTCCGCTCGACCTGGTCGCGGCCGCCGTCGCTCTGGGCACCGAAACTCGAACTCGAGCCCGAGTGGGAGCGCGAACTCGAGCGACGCCCGCCCGAACCCCGCTCCTGTGTCTGCGAGACGTTCTGACTCGCGTCGAAGTCCGCCTCGGTCACGCCCTCCAGGCTGGCGCGGGATTTGTCGGCCTGTTTCTGCGTACTCGGGCCGAGCACCTGCGCGCTCTGGACGCCGGTCATGATCGCCATGACCCGCACCTTGCCCTTGTAGCTCTCCTGGATCCGGGCGCCCCAGATCACGTTCGCCGAGGCCTCGAGGCGCTCGGTGATGTTGTCGGCGATCCCCTCGGCCTCCTTCAGCGTGAGGTCGGGGCCGCCGGTAATGTGGACCAGTCCGCCGGAGGCGCCGCGATAGTCGACGTCCAATAGCGGATGGTTCATCGCGTCGCGGACGACCTCCTCGGTCTTGTTCTTGTCCTGGGTCTCCCCCACGAGCATCACCGCGACGCCGCCCTGATTCATGATCGTGGACATGTCCGCGTAGTCCAGGTTGATCAGGCTCGGCTGGGTGATCGTCTCGGAGATGCCTTTGACGGTCTCGGCGATGATCTGGTCCATCACCGAGAACGCCTTCCCGATCGGCAGATTCGGGACGTAATCGAGCAGCCGGTTGTTGTCCAGGACGATGATCGAGTCGGCCTGCTCGCGCAGCTTCTCGAGGCCTTCCTCGGCCTTGACCGTGCGGGCGCGTTCGACGTTGAACGGCGTCGAGACCATCCCGACGACGATGGCGCCCTGTTCTTTGGCGATCTTCGAGGCGACGGGTGCGGCACCGGTGCCGGTACCGCCACCCATGCCGGCCGTGACGAAGACGAGGTCCGCGTCTCCGAGGACCTCCTTGATCGTACCCTGGGCCATCTCGGTGGCACGCTCGCCCATCGAGGGGTCGCCGCCGGCACCCAGTCCGTTCGTGAGCGACTTGCCCACGAGGATTTTGGTGTCGGCCTCGATCATCTTCAGGTGCTGTTTGTCGGTGTTGATCGCGATGGTCTCCGCGCCTTCGACACCGATGTTGTACAGCCGGTTGATCGTATTGTTACCGGCTCCACCGCACCCGATGATGACGATCCGGGGCTCCCCGAACTCGTCGTCATCGAGGGACCCGTCCATGTTCTTGGCCTCTTCCTCCGCGTTTTCGAGGGCGTCTTGCACGATGTCCTGCATCGTTACACCTTCGCCCAGCCGCGTTTACCCGGCTGTTCGTGGCGACCCTCGTACTGGTCGTTGATCATTTCTCGGACGGCCGAACGGATAGCTTCACTCCGGTTTGGAAACTCCCCCGTCTCGACCAGCTGTTCGACTTCTTCGATCTGCTGTTTCGGAATTCGCAGTGTCACACGCTCCATTATTGTATTCCCCGTATTGGGTAAGACGGTGCGCGCCCCTGTCAGACGCGGCGTGTCTTACACGTCGAATCGGCCGCATTCGGGCGATTCCCGGGTGACTTCCACCCGCTGTAAGACAACCGTCTTACGCGACTGTAGCCAACAGGCTGGTGGGTATTAAAACTATCGGCGACGGTGACCGTCCATGTCTTACAACAGTGTTGCTTGTATGACGGTCACGACTGATTCGACTCGAGCACGTCCGCTGCCGGCGTTCGACGGCCACAGCTCGGGCAGAACGCCCAGTCCGATCGCACCTCGTCCCCGCAGTCACAGAAGACGCGGTGGGTTGCCTTCTCCCCGCAGTTGGGGCAGAAGACGTGTTCGGACTCGAGTCCCGTTCCACACTGGCCACATGCGCTCGCGCCTCGAGCGGGACGGTCCTCGACCGAACGCGCCGGCTGATCTCGCGTCGAGCCGTTCGAGGTGCCTGTGTGGTCGGCCGCGCGCGTCTCCTCATCCATTGCTGGAGCGGGAGTGAATTCGGTCTCGCGTGCACGCGTCGCCTCGACGCCCTCGAGCGCGATGGAGACGTTGACGTCCTGGCCGCTCGACGACTGACGAGCGGACAATCGCCGCTCGAGTAGGGAGTCGATCCGTTCCTCGAGCAAGGCGTCGAGGCTGTCGTCCGGAGCGTCGGCGCGAGCGTCGTCGGTCGGACGGGCGTCGACACCGTCTGTCGGCTGCTCGTCCAGGAACGCTCGGAGTGCCTCGCGCATGACCTCGCTCTTCGAGGCATCGAAGGCCTCGAGTTCGGCGACGAGGTCGTCGTCCGCGCGGAACGTGATCTTTCCCATGGTCGATTCAGTTACCGACCATATTATAACTCATCCTATATGAAACTTCCCACGCGTCCGACGCGTGTCTCACACGCCGCGAATAATAACCCTTATACCGCCTTCGTCTGCTACGTACGAGTGACCGCTCTTAGCTCAGCCTGGTAGAGCAGTCGACTGTAGATCGACTTGCCCCCCGTTCAAATCGGGGAGAGCGGACTTCTTCGTCGAGCGGATCACGTTCGACCGACAGGAGCGATTTCGATACCACGTCGAGACGTTGCTCCCGAAAATGACTGCTCGAGTGCTCTCCTCCGTATCCAGGAGCTACGTTTTTCAGATGAACGTTTACGACGATTAGGACGGCCGAAGCTGCACGATTGCATCGTCGCGCTCGAGCGGGAACGGCTCGTGGGCCATCCCGTCGCGGTTCGAGGTCCCGAGGAGGACGCTCCCGTCCGGGGCCTGCGTGACGGTCCGGACTCGTCCGAATTCGTTCTCGAGAAGGTGATGGGCGGTTACGGTGTAGGCGTCGTCGAGCCAGGGGGCGTCAAACCGCTGTGCGTCGTCGTCCTGGAACGGACCCTCGGCGTCCGCGTCGGACGACCGGAGCGAGAGGACGGCGAGAGACTGGCGCTGTAGCGTCCCGACCAGGAGGCGGTCGCGCCACTCGGGGATGGCGTCACCAGTGTACCGAACGCACGCGCTGGGTGCCCACGTGTCGTCCGGCCCGGTGTTGACGAGCGGCGGCGCGACGTCCTCGTGGGCGTCGTAGGACTCGTACTCGGGGTCGTCGGGACCGCCCTGGACGTCCGGCCAGCCGTAGTTCGCGCCGGGCCGGAGGACGGTCACCTCGTCGCGGCCGTTCGGCCCGTGGTCGACGCAAACGGGCGTGTCGTCGGCGAGCCAGGCGATTCCCTGCGGGTTGCGGTGTCCGTAGGAGAACACCCGGGGGTCGGCGCCGTCGATGTCGGGATTGTCCGGTGAAGGCTCGCCGTCCGCCGTCAGCCTGAGGACCGTCCCGCCGAGGCTCCCGGGGTCCTGTGCAGGCGTTTTCTCGGCGGTCCCGGCCGTGACCCAGAGCGCTCCGTCGGGACCGAACGTGATCTCGCCGCCGATTGTGTGGTCCCCGGCGATGCCCTCCAGGAGCACCTCGTGGGTCGCCTCTGGATCGCTCGATTCGGCGTCGAATCGACCGACGCGGTTTGCCCCGCCCACGTTGTAATACAGGTAGACGTACGCAGGATTCGGGTACGATGGGTGGATGGCGATCCCCTGGATCGACTCGCCTGGCCACTCCTGTCGTTGCTCGTCGGGAACGTCGCCCACCCGTATCGGATCGTCGGCTGTCTCGAGCAGCGTCTCCGCGTCCAGGCGCAGCAATCGTCCCGCGCGTTCGGAGACGAAGACCTCGTCGGTGGGCGTAAACGCGATCTCCCAGGGGACTTCGAGGTCGACGAGCAGCGGCTTGGGGTCGACGTCGGCCTCGAGCGGCGATTGGGGTGATTCGTCGCCAGAATCGTTCGAGGGCCCGGTTTCGACGGTTTCGTCCCCGTCGTGCTCTCGCTCCCCGCCTTCATCTTCATCCGGTCGTGACTCGTCGGCGCTGTCGGGCATCGAACAACCGACGAGCGCGGTGCTAGCGGCCGCAGTTGCAGTGAGCAGATGGCGACGGGAGAGTCGACTCGGCCGATCAAACATTTCGTGACCGTTTGGCCTCGAGATAAATAGCTCCGGTGAGGGTGAAGGTGTCACGACCTCGAGGATGAATTCCGACGGGTAGACGCGATCCGACAAATCGGGCTACTCGGCGAACTCCCGAACCCGACCGCCTACCGCACGATCTGCGGAATCGCGTCCAGGCCTGCCACTTCGTAGGTGGCGCCCTCCGAAAGTTCGACGTCCCGACAGTGGTCTCGTCGAACGAACACCGAGTCCATTCCCGCCCGGTGGGCGGCGAGTACGTCGCTCTCGCTGTCTCCGACGTAGAGCGCACGGTCGGCCTCGACGTCGAGGTCGGCCAGCGCCCGCTCGAGGTAGTGTCCGTTCGGCTTTTGCAACGCCAGGCTCTCGAGGGTCTTCTCCCGGCCGTAATACGTCTCGAACAGGTGCTCGAGGTCGAAGTACTCGAGGACGAACTCGATCGTAGTGTGGTGATTGTTGCTGACGATCCCACAGGGATGGTCGAGTGTCTCGACCGCTTCGATGTCGTCGTACGGTCCGCGCGTTCCGTCCCTGAACCGGTGAAACTGGGATCGTTCGTCGTGATCCTCCCACGTCCGCCAGAACGGCTCCGGCTCGAGGTCGTACCGGCGACAGAGTTCCCGGACCCGCTCGGCGGGGACGCCGTCACAGAGTTCGTCGACGATCGCTCGGTCGACGGTTTCGACGCCCATCGCTTCGAACGCGGCCGTCGTGGCCTCCGCCTGGACGTCGTCGGTCGGCGGGTGCACGAGCACGCCGTCACTGTCGAAGATGACTGCGTCGTAGGCTGTCACTCGCGAACGTGTTCACTGGAATCACCTGATCGTTTCGGTCTCCCGAGACGCGCGATTCGCTGCCGTCCGGCTACCCCCGCAGTCGCCAGCCGACCGCTTTTTCCGCCGCTCGTGGTAGCGGCGACCATGAGTGACCAGCCACCAGATGCCGATTCGAGTGCGGGTTCCGGCCAGGGCGACCCCGACCCCGGTCCTGATCCCGACCCCGATCCCGAACGCGTCCAGGAGCGCGCGCGAGAGCGCCAGTCGTCCCGGGCCGAGTCGACCGAGGACGTCCTGGAGACCGTCGAAACGCACCTGGGCGACCTCGAGTATCCCGTCTCGAGCGAGGAAATCGCGGCCGAGTACGGAAGTGAACCGATCGACCTGCCCAACGAGACCGAGACGATGGGGAGCGTCTTCGATCGGTTGGCCGGCGAGACCTACGACACGCCCGAGGAGGCCAGAGAGGCGATTTTCGGGCAGCTTACCGGCGAGGCGGGCGGGCGAACAGAGGCGAACCCGGAGCGCGACCTCGAGTCGCTGGATGAGGCGGAACAGGGGTCGCCGAGCGAGAGCGGAGGCAGTGGTCTCTGATTGGTCGAGTAGGGCCCGTCGGCCACCCCGTCTCGTCGGCCACTCCGTCTCGTTCATACCGTCTCGTTCGCCGAAGACCGAGACGACGCCACCGTCCACCGTCATCCATTTTGAGTGTTTCGAGCGACGAGCGTCGCGGCTCCCGGACCCGCAACCGTCTCAGGACGTGTCTACTCGTCGCCTCTCGGCATCCTCGAGAGCCACAGCCAGCCGGCGACCAGGGGGGCGTGGATCGTCGCGAGCGGGTAGGCGGTTCGATTGGGGTCGACTCCGAACCCGGCGGCCAGTCCGACGGCGGCGACGCCGACGAGTGCGATCAGGCCGGCCGTGACCCGCCGGTCGGCGGGAAAGCCGACGGCTCGAGCGCCGGCCCAGCAGAGCGCGAGCGCGTAGGCGAGACTCCCGAGCGGCCAGTAGCGGAGGAACGAGGGCGTCGGTCCTGGTTGGTCGAGAAACGTCGGCAGGAGGGTGACGTGCCCGGTCTCGAGGACGACCGTTCCCCAGGGAAAGAGCAGCGTCGTCCCGCTGGTTTGGATGACGACCCAGGGAACGACACCGAGGGACAGCAGGGCGAGCCAGCGGACGATTCGATTGCGGCGATTCTGGCCATCCGTCTCCGATTTCTGACTCGTGTTGTCGCCTGCTTCGCCCGACCTGTTCACCTCGTCCGACTCGTCGACGGACGCCACGTTACCGGCCACCTCGGCAACCCCGCGCCTACTAGCACGTTCAGAACGGCCGTACGCCCGACGTTTCCCGCCCGTGATCGTTCGTCTCAGCACGCTCGAGCGTCCGTGGCGCGGCGAAAAAAGCGTGGCGACCGCTCGCGACCGGAGAACTCATCACGTCGTGCCTGTACGAGTGGCGCATGTCGACGATCCTCGTGACGGGCTACGAACCGTTCGGCGAGTTCGAAACGAATCCGGCGCGCCAACTAGCCACAGCGCTCGACGGCACCCGAGTGGCGGGAGCAACCCTTGTCGGGCGCGAACTCCCGGTAGCCTTCGACCGGGCGCGTCCCGCGCTCGTCGAACACATCGAGCGCCACGACCCGACGCTGGTCGTCTCGCTCGGTCTGGCCGCCGGCAGACCCGCGCTCTCGCTCGAGCGCGTGGGTATCAACCTCCGTGACACCGCGGGGACGCCGGACAACGACCACCGCTCGGTCCTGGACGACCCGGTCGACGTCGGGGGACCGGACGCGTACTTCTCGACGCTCCCGGTTCGTGAGATGCAAACGGCCATGCGCGAGGCCGGCGTTCCGACGACGCTGTCGACGTCGGCGGGCACCCACCTCTGTAACGATATCCTCTACGCGACGCGTCGATACGTCGAGACGAACGACCTCGAGACCCGGTCGGGGTTCGTCCACGTCCCGCTGAGTCACGAGCAGGCAGCCACCCGCGAGACCACGCAGCCGAGCATGGCGCTCGAGACGATGCGACGCGGGATTGAGGTCGAATTGAAGACGGCACTCGGGATCGGTCTCGAGACGGCACTCGAGGAGTGAACCGCACCCGCTGCTACACATTTGATATAGCGACCCAGCGTATATCTGCGCCACATCTTCCGCTCGCGGGTTCACCTCTCGAGGCACTCCTGGACGCTCAGACGGTGAGCGTGGGCGACGAACGAGGGCAATGGACGCCGATTTCGTCCGACTGCTAATGGCGCCGTCCCGGGAAGTCTTCGTCCTCCAGGCCGAACGGCCGATAATGCCTCCGATGCGCGTCTGCTACGCCTGCGAACGAACGTTCGAGACCCCTCGAGCCCGGTGTGACTGTGGTGAACCGCTGTGGCGGCCCATCGAGCCACTCGAGAGCTGTCCCTCGGACGCTGGCTCGAGCGGGCGATCGATCTGGCGGTACGACGCTGTGCTCCCGGCGAGCCAGCCGACGGGCGACCTCGAGGCCGGCGGTGCGGCGGTCTGGCGAAGCCGCTCCCTCGAAAGCTACGCTGGAGCGAACGTCTGGCTCGCCGACGAGGGACGAAACCCGACGGGGAGCTTCAAGGATCGAGGAAGCGCTGTCGGCGTCGCGGCCACCCTCGAGGCCGGAATCGATCGCGTCGGGACCGTCTCCCACGGCAACATGGCGTCGAGTGTGGCGGCACACGCGGCGGCCGCCGGGATCGACTGCACCGTCCTGGTCCCTGCGGACATCGCCGAGGAGCGAATCCGGGCCATCGCCCGGTTCGACCCGCAAATCGTCCGCGTCCATGGTGACTACGGCCGACTGTATTACGACGCCCTCGAACTCGGGCGAAGGCACGGAATCCAGTTCCTCAACTCCGACGTTCCGCTCCGGGTCGCGGGCCAGAAGACGCTCGCGTTCGACCTCCTGGAGACCGTTCCCTCGCTGGACGCCATCGTCCTCCCGGTCAGCAGCGGCGGCAACGCGAGCGCGGTCTGGAAGGGGCTCCTGGAGTTACGCGCCGGCGGATTACTCGAGTCGCTGCCGCGATTGTACCTGATCCAGGCGGCGGCCTGCGATCCGATCGCGGCGGCGTATCGGTCAGATCGAGAGCGCGTCGATCCCGCTTCGGGCGTGAAAGAGACTGTCGCCTATTCCATCGCCAACGCCGACCCGCCAAGCGGGACCCGTGCGCTTGCGGCCGTTCGCGACACCGACGGCGCCGCCCTCTCGGTCGACGACGACGCGATCCTCGAGGCCCAGGACCGCCTCGCTCGCGACGCTGGTGTGCGCGTCGAACCCGCCTCGGCAACTACGGTAGCGGGGCTTCGCCGACTGACCGAGCGCGGAGACGTCGGCCCGGACGAGACGGTCGCCTGTGTACTGACCGGGCGCGGCTACGGCGGCGAGGGCGAGCTTCCGTCGGCGCCAGTCGTCGACCGGGAGGACCTCGAGTCGTCGCTCGACTCCGAGTGAGGTACTGGCGACGCCGATCCGAGCGTGTGACGGCGCTGTGGAGGCAGGCCGCGAGAGAGCAAGCGTACATAATACTCTTATTACCGGACGGTGTACGCCCGGGTATGGCAGACAAACCGACCTCCGGTGAGATTTTCGGTGTCCCGTACAACTTCGAGCGACCGAGTTTCGGCCGAATGCTCTCGTCGTACTGGCAACCCGGTGAGGGAATGCTCGTCGAGAAGCCCTTCGGCGTCGGCTACACGCTCAACCTGGCCAACTGGCGCTCCTGGATCGTCGTCGTCATCGCGGGCGCGTTGCTCTGGCAGGAACAGTCGCCGTCGTCGGATTCGGAGTCGGATTCGGAGTCGGCGATCGATCCGGTCGAAGTGATCGTCGACGACGAGAGCGACGACTGAGCGGTCTTAGCACTTCTCGACCGTTTCCGTTCGTTCGAGCCGCGAGTTCGAGCGTCAGATTCGGTGCTCGAATGTCGAAAGCTCCGGTGCTCGACCCTCGAATCGCGCGTCGGCTCAGGCCTCGAGTGCGCGGTCGCGAACCCAGCCTTCGGCGCCGAACTTCCGCTCGGCCAGGTCGGCCGCAGCCTCGAGTTCCGCGGCCCGCCACTCGCCCTCCTCGGCGTCACACCACCCACCGAGCGCGTTGGCGAGGTAGTCGACGGCCTCCTCGCGGTCGATTCCCGCCTGTTCGCGGATGCTCGTGACGCGGTCCGTAAACGTCTCCGGCTCGACGTCCGCGGCGAAGACGCCGACGTGGGTTTCAGGCTCGATGTCGAAACTCAGCGAGCCGTGCTGGATGACGACGTCGCGCTGGCGGTACTGGGCGTTGCCGCTGATTTTCTTCGTCTCGGACTCGCTCGCGGGGGCCACCACGTCGTGAGCGGGGTGGATGTCCCGGAGATAACACGATGGGCGGTAGATGGCCTCCTGTTTCGACTCCGCGAAGTCGGCGTCGACGCCCATCCGCGAGAACGCCTCCAGGATGGGTTCACAGAACATGGCGTAACAGTCCATCAGGTCGCCGGGGACTTCCGCGGCCGGGGCGACGATGGTGTAGGAGATGTCCGCGACGGCGTCGTGGTAGATGCCGCCGCCGCCGGTCTGCCGTCGGGTGACGTCGATTCCGTGTTCCTCGCAGAAATCCCAGTCGACGGTGTCGGGTTCCTGCTGGTAGCCCAGCGAGAGCGTGCTGGGTTCCCAGTCGTAGACCCGAACGGTACGCAGGTCGTCCTCGAGCGCCGTTCGCGCGGCGATTTCTTCGAGGGACATCTGGGTCGCTCCGTCCCTGGGGTCGTCCCTGATCAGGCGCCACTCGCGGTCGACGAGGTCGGTCATACCCGTGTGCTCGTCGGCCACCGAGAAATGGATTCCGACGTGCGATCACTGTCGACCGTCGGCTGTCGACCACCGACGAATCCCTACACAAGCACCCGGTTTAGATCCGTCTAAAAATCGAGTTCGGTAGTAACTATTTTATAGTTTGTAGGTACTACGTCCCGACAATGAGCGAGCGATTACGGTCGTCGGACGGACCCTCGATTTCCCGTCGTCAGGCACTCGCGAGCGGCGCTGGCGCCCTCGTCACCGGAACTGCGGGCTGTCTCGCGGGCGTCAGAGGGAGTCCGTCGGGGAACGAGGACGGGTCGCCGGTCGTCGCGGCGTCGTTTTTCAGCTTCTACGACTTCGGGCGCAAGGTGGCGGAGAATACGCCTGTCCAGGTGACGAACCTGGTTCCGACCGGCCTCCACGGCCACGGCTGGGAACCGGACGCAAGCATCACGCGCGACATCATCGAGGCGGACGCGTTCATCCACGTCGGCGCCGACTTCCAGCCCTGGGCCGACCGGGCGATTCAGACGCTGGAGGACGACGGGGTCGACACGGCGTTGATCAATGCCCGCGAGGGCATCGAACTGGTCTCGCTGGCGGCCAGCCTGGACCCGGAAGAGGAGGGCGTCGGCGACGGACGGGGTCTGGATCCGCACTTCTGGCTCGATCCCCAGCGAGCGAAGCGCTCCGTCGACAATATCGCCGACGGCCTGATCGAGGTCGCCCCCGACCACGAGGAGACGCTCCTGGCGAACGCCGAGGCGTACAAGGCTGACGTCCTGGATCGGATCGACGCGGACTACGAGCGAATCTTCGAGACGGCTTCGCGGGACGTGGTCCAGCTCGCGGCCCACAACGCGTTCCAGTACGTCGGCGTTCGCTACGGCGTCGAGATGCGGCCGCTGGTCACGAACCTCGCCGCGAGCGGGAACGTCGCCCCGAGCGACATCGTCGCGGCCAAGAAGACCATCGAGGAGAACGACATCGAGTACATCGGTGCCGCGGTCTTCGAGACGCGCAAACCGGCCGAGCAGTTGCTCGCGGAGACGCCCGTCGAGGCCTACTTCCCCGTGACGCCGTACGCCGGCGTCTACGAGGAGTGGGTCGACGCGGGCTGGGGGTACGAAGAGATCGCGTACAACATCAACATGCCCACGTTCAACGTCGTTCTCGGCAACGAACCGCCGGACGAGGCCGGACCGGACGGCTGGGCCGACGAGTGGCGAAACTTCGAGTGAGAGCAATGCACACGACACCCACCCAGGAACCCTCTACGAACGCTGTCGGCGTGGAGGCGCCCGTCATCGAACTCGCTGACGTCGACTTCGGATACGCGTCGACGCCGGTCGTCGAGGACGTCTCGCTTCGCGTCGACCCCGGCGAGTACGTTGCCATCGTCGGCCCGAACGGCTCCGGGAAGTCGACGCTCATGCGACTCGCACTCGGATTACTCCAGCCGGACCGGGGCACCGCACGCCTGTTCGACGAACCCGCCCACCGCTTCGACGACGGCGCTCGAGTCGGCTACGTCGCCCAGCGGGCGAGCGCCTCGACGGAGATGCCGATCACGGTTCGCGAGGTCGTGAAGATGGGCCGGTTCCCTCACGTTCGCTTCGGTCGCCTGGACGAGGCGGACTGGGCAATCGTCGACCGCGCCCTCGAGACGGTCGGAATGCACGCGTTCGCCGACCGGCGGATCACGAACCTCTCCGGGGGCCAGCGCCAGCGAGCGTTCATCGCGCGGGCGCTCGCGGGCGAGGCGGACCTGCTCGTCCTGGACGAGCCGACCGTCGGCGTCGACGCCGAATCGGTCGAGGCGTTCTACGACCTGCTCGAATCGCTCAACGATTCGGGGATCACCGTCCTCCTGATCGAACACGACCTGGGCGCGGTGACCGCCCACGCCGACCGGATCGTCTGTCTCAACCGCGAGGTGTACTTCGACGGGACGGCGGAGGCGTTCGTCGAGAGCGACGCGCTCGGCCGGGCGTTCGGGGCGGCAGCGGCCATCGTGGGTGACCGCCGATGAGTGGACTGGCCGCCGGCCCGTTGCAGTCGAGCCCTCTCAACTCGCTGCAATCGGGGCCCGTCGACGTCGCCCTCGAACCGCTGTACTGGCTGCTCGAGGCGTGGTACTGGCTCCTGTCCCAGCTGTACTACGTTACGGGGCTCGAGATGATTCACCCCGAGTACGCGTTCATGCACCGGGCGATCCTGGTCGGCCTCTGCATCGGCGTGATGGCCCCGCTCATCGGCACCTTCCTGGTCCACCGCCAGCTCGCGCTCATCGGCGATGCCCTCGCACACACCGCGTTTGCGGGCGTCGCGGTCGGCCTGTTCGTCAACGCGACCCTGTCGTTCTCGGTGTCGCCGTACCTGACGGCCATCGTCGTCGCGGTGATCGCCGCGTTGTTCATCGAACTCATCTCAGAGTACACCGACGCCTACAACGACGTCTCGATGGCGATTGTCCTCTCGACGGGGTTCGCCCTCGGGACGGTGCTCATCAGCCTCAACGCGGGCGGGCTCACCGTGTCGATCGACCAGTACCTCTTCGGGAACCTCTCGACGGTGTCGGCCGAAAACGCGGTCCTCCTGCTCGTGTTGTTCGCCGTCGTCGTCGGCACGGTCGCGCTCACCCGCAATCAACTGCTGTACGTCACCTTCGACGAAGTGGCCGCCGAGGTCGCGGGGATTCCCGTGCGCTGGTACAATCGCGTGATGGTGATGCTTACCGCGCTGGTCGTCGTCGGCGCGATGCAGATCATGGGCGTCATCCTCGTGGCAGCGATGCTGGTCGTCCCCGTCGCCGGCGCCTCGCAGGTCGCACGAAGCTTCTCACAGGCGCTGCTGGCGTCGGTCGTTCTCGCCGAACTCGCCGTCGTCATCGGTATCGGGGTCGCGTACTACGCCGAGGCGACCGCCGGCGGCGTCGTCGTGCTGGTCGCCGTCGCCATCTACGTCGGCTGTGTCGGCCTCGGCAAGCTCTTCACCGGAACCCACCGCGAGGAGTCGGTGACGGACGTCGACGCGATCGACGGCGACGGGGCCTCGCTCGAGTGACGGCTCGATCGCTGAACCCGGAACGCTCCCAGGTGGGCCACCTCGAGCGGTTTCGCCCGGTCGCTCGACCACTATAGGTTTATACACCTGGCTCTAGGTCTTGGCGTAATGGAATCGCCAGGTTCGGCTCCGAACTGCACTCGAGCGGACGTCCAACGCGTGTTTTCGCGGCTTGAGGAGCCCTCGATGCCGATTTCGGCCACCGAAGTCGCCGACGAGCTGGAGTGCTCCCTGGAGTCTGCCCGTCGAACCCTGTCTGAACTCGTCGAACGAGGCACACTCCGGTCGAAGCGAATCGATGAGTCAACTCGAGTCTGGTGGCGCTCGAGCGACGCTGAGCGTTCCGATGGGCGAACGGATCGAGAGAAGTTCAGCGCCTTCGTCACCGCCGTTGAGGATTACGCCATCTTCATGCTCGACCCCGATGGCACCGTCGCCAGCTGGAACGACGGGGCGGAACGGATCAAGGGCTACGACGAAGCCGATATCGTCGGCGAGCACTTCTCCGCGTTCTACACCGACGACGACACTGCCGCCAGCGTTCCCGAGCGAAACCTCGAGCGGGCGACCACCGAGGGCCGCGTCCAGGACGAGGGCTGGCGCGTTCGCGAGGACGGCTCTCTCTTCTGGGCCAACGTCACCATTACGGCACTTCACGACGAGGGGACGCTTCGTGGATTCACCAAGGTCACTCGCGACATGACCGAGCGTCGAGACTACGAACAACGGCTGCAACGGGAACGCGACTTCACCGCCCAAGTGCTCGAGACCGTCCCGGTCGGGATTCTCGTGAGCACGCCCGACGGCGACTTCACCCGGGCGAACAGGCGAGTCCTGGACTGGCTCAGTGCCGAGGCGTCGTCGTTCACCGACCACGACTACGACCACGACCACGAGACGTGGGACGTCTACGATGCCGCCGGCGAGCAGATCCCGTTCGAGGACTGGCCCTTGATGCAGGTCGTCGAAACCGGCGAGCCAGTTTTTGGCTACCAGTGCCAGATCGACTCGCCGGCACGCGGTCGGCGGTGGGTATCGATCAACGCCGCACCGATCGACGACGGCGACGACGACCGAGTCGTCTTCTCCGTCGAGGACGTCACCGAGCAGCACGAACGCGAACAGCAACTCCGTCGCGAGCGCGACCAGACCGAGCAACTCCTGCGGACGGTGCCGATCCCCATCGGCGTCTGGAACGCCGACGGGGAGACGGTGATGGCGAACCGGCGAGCCCAGGAAATCCTCGACGTTTCCGAACAGGAATTCCTCGACGATCCCGCCGGCGCCGGTCGGTGGAGACTCTACGATCCTGATGGGAACCCGATCGACTCGACCGAAACGCCGTCCGCGCGCGCTGCAGCGACCGGCGAACCGGTTCGCAACGACGAAGTCGTCGTCGAAATGCCTGACGGCGATCGCATCCACCTGCACGTGAACGCCGCGCCGGTGCTCGATCCCGATGGGAACGTCGAACGAACCATCGTCGCCGGCGAGGACATCACCGACCTCAAGGATCGAGAACACCAGCTGGAACGACGGAAGTCGGAACTCGAGACCGAACTGAGCGAAATCCTCGGTCGAATCACCGACGCGTTCTACGCGCTCGACGACGAGTGGCGGTTCACGCACGTCAACGAGCGCGCTGAAGAGTTAATCGACTTCGAGGATCAGGGACTGGTCGGCGAGCACGTCTGGGAGGTCTTCGACTGGGTCACGAACACGCGTCTTCGCGACGAGTACGAACGGGCGATGGAGACACAGGAACCGACCTCGTTCGAGTTCCACTACCCCGACCCGCTAGACGCGTGGCTAGACATACACGTCTATCCGTCGGAGACAGGCCTTTCGGTCTACTTCCGGGACGCCACCGAACGGAAAGAGCGCGAGCGCCAGCTCGAGGAGTCCGAACGGCGCTACCGCACGCTCGTCGAACATTTCCCGAACGGCGCCGTCGCGCTCGTTGACGAGCACCTCCGCTACCAGACGATTGGTGGCACGCCGCTCGACGGGGCGGACGTCGCGGTCGGGTCCGGATTCGGAGCACCGGTCGAGGACGTCCTCCCCACGCCGCTCAAGGACGAACTCGTGCCGCGATACGAGGCCGCGCTCGAGGGGGAGCCCAGCTCTTTCGAAATCGAACTCGGCGAGCAAGTCTACCAGCTCCAGACGGTCCCGATTCGCGACGAGAGCGGGGACGTCTTCGCAGCCCTCGGAATGTCCCAGGACATCACCGAGCGCCGAACGTACGAGCGAAAACTCGAGGCGTCGAACGAACGCCTCGAGCAGTTTGCCTACGCGGCCAGCCACGACCTGCAGGAACCCCTGCGGATGGTCTCCAGTTACCTGCAGCTAATCGAGCGCCGATACGGCGACGACCTCGACGAAGACGGCGAGGAGTTCCTGGAATTCGCCGTCGACGGGGCCGAACGCATGCGCGAGATGATCGATGGGCTCCTCGAGTACTCGAGAGTGGAAACCCAGGGGAACGCGTTCGAGCCCGTCGACCTCGAGACGGTTCTTTCGGAGGCGCGAGCCGACCTCCGGTTCCCCATCGAGGAGAGCGGAGCCGACGTCACGGCGGACTCCCTCCCCCGCATCGAGGGCGATCCGACCCAGTTGCGCCAGGTGTTCCAGAACCTGCTGAGCAACGCGATCGAGTACAGCGGCGACGAACCGCCCCGCGTGCACGTCGCTGTCGAGCGGACCGGTGACGTCTGGGAGGTGTCAGTTCGCGACCAGGGAATCGGCATCGACCCCGACGACACCGACCGGATCTTCGAGGTGTTCCAGCGCCTCCACAGTCAGGAGGAACACGCCGGAACGGGGATTGGACTCGCGCTCTGTCGACGGATCGTCGAGCGCCACGGCGGGACGATTCGGGTCGAATCGGCCCCCGAAGAGGGTGCGACGTTCTCCTTTACGCTCCCAGCGGCGGACGGCGCCGTCCAGGACTGATCGGACGTCCCTTTCTCGAGACGAATCCTTCTTTCGCGACGAGATTTACACTCTCGCGACGGATCCTCTCTCCCGACGGATCCTCTCTCGCGCGATTCCGGTGATCAGCCGTTCGGTCGAATTTCCGCTCCTGCTCGCTGAATCATGGTCTTCTCGATCCACACCGGCTCTCGAACGCCGAGATCCGGTGACCAGGGCGCTCCGCCGCGAGCCACTCGACGAGCCAAGATCACTGGGTGAAACGGGATTTCATACAGCTACATACAGTTTATCACGTGGCACCCGGGCCGCTCGAGCGGTTGTGAGCACTTTTACGTCCACGGCGGCTACGGCGCCCATGGTGCGGAACGTCGCCGAGCTGTTGGCAGAACTCGAGGCCGAGGACTTCTATCTCCTCTCGGGAATCGAGCAGGGAATGCGCTTCTCGGAGTGGGTCCAGCGCGAGAAGCTGTCGAACTTCTCGGGGCTCACCCCTGAGAATGTGGACTACCGCCTCGAGCGCTGTCTCAAGCGCGGGCTGGTAGAGAAAAAGACGATCCAGTACGAGGGGTACACCCTCCAATTCGAGGGCTACGACGCCCTGGCCCTCCGGGCGCTGGTCGAGCGGGATACGATCTCGGAGTTCGGCGCCCCACTGGGCGTCGGCAAGGAGAGCGACGTCTACGAGGTCAAATCCTACAAACCGCTGGCCCTGAAGTACCACCGGGAGGGCTATACCAACTTCCGGGAGGTCAACCGCGAGCGCGATTACACCTCGGAGAATCAGCACGTCTCCTGGCTCTACACTGCTCGAAAAGCCGCCGAACGGGAGTTCGACGCCCTCGAGACGCTGTATCCCGATGTCTCGGTTCCCCAACCGATCGACCAGAACCGACACGCCATCGTGATGGAGAAGATGCCGGGGGTAGAGCTCTCGCGAACCCGGTTCGAGGACAACCAGGTGCTGGGGGTGCTCGAGTTACTCTTGCGAGAACTCTCACGCGCGTACGAGGCGGGGTACGTTCACGCGGACATGAGCGAGTACAACGTGTTCGTCGCCGAGGAGGGGGTGACGATCTTCGACTGGCCACAGGCGGTGCCGACCGATCACGAACACGCCCGCGAGTTCCTGGATCGCGACCTCGCGAACCTGGTGGGGTACTTCCGGCGAAAGTACCCGTCAGTCGTCCCCGAGGACCTCGAGAGCAACGCGATCGCTGCCGAGATCGCTGCCGGAGAGTTCGATTCGTTGTCTGTGTAGGGCCCATATACTCTATGATGCTATAGGTAATTGGGGCGTCGATCGAAGAGCATCCCCGTCACAGATGCTCTGAAGACGCCCTCAAATCCGTTCGAGCCCGAAAACCGCCTACTCGAGTTCTGCTGCTGCCTCTCGAAACAGGCCGTCCAGAATCTCTGGCGTGGTCGGGTGGTACGCCCGGTCCGGAATCTCACGGACGTCGAGACCCATCTCGACGATGACCTGCATCGTTTTGGCCATCACGTCGGCGTGGAGGTGCAGTCCCTGGTAACCGAGTACGGTCCCGTCGCGAGCACTGACGACCAGCGTGGCGACGCCCTCCGGGTGGTTCTTGGTCTTGAAGACGCCGTCGTCGGACGCCTCCCTCGAGACCACGACCGCGTCCATCGCCGAATCCGCGGCGGTGTCCGGGGTGTGGCCGACGCGAGCCACCGGATAGGTGCCCAGGCCCGAAAAGATGACGTGGTGGGGAACGTTCGTGTAGGGCTCGGGGTCGTCGCTTCGAGCGTGGCGCAGAACGTTCTTTCCGGCGGCGAAGCCCTGTTCCTTGGCGACGTGGAGAATCGGTTCGCGGCCGTTGGCGTCCCCGACGACGAACGTGCGCTCGTCCTCGGCGGCCTGCATCGTCGGCGTGACCCAGCCCTGCTCCGGTTCCAGGGGCGTATGCTCGAGCCCGAGACCGTCGACGTTCGGACGACGACCGGTGAAGACGTAGAGTTGATCGGCCTCCAGGACGTCCTCGGTGCCGTTGCGATCGACCGTGAGCCGAACGCCGCCGTCAGTCGTCGGCTCGAGGCGCTTCTCGTCGGTGTTCGTCAGAATCTCGACGTCGAACTGGTCGCGGTAGATGTCGAGGATCGCGTCGCCGTATGCGTCCTCAAACTCCTCGAGCGGCCGGTCGTCGTGTTCGATCACGGTGAGGTCGACGCCGCCGACCTCGCTGAGATAAGGAGCGAGTTCGAGGCCGATGTAGCCAAAGCCCATCACGATCCCCGAGTCGGGAAACGACGTCGCGTCGAGGACGTCCGCGCTCGAGCAGTAGTCGACGTCTTCGATGCCGGGCGTGTCGGGAACGTTGAGCGTCGAGCCAGTCGCGACCACGACGTAGTCGGGTTCGATCGTGCGGTCGCCGACGGCGAGCGTACGGTCGTCGACGAACCTGGCGCGCTCGTGGAGAAATTCGACGTCGTCACGGTCGGCGAGGTCGTGGACGTGATTTCGTCGATGTTCGGCGAACCCGTGGACGTGCTCGTCCTTCTGGGCGACGACCGCCTCGGGGTCGACTGCCGGCGCGCCCTCGAGTCGGCCATCGTGTCGCGCCTGGTAGCGGTGCTGGGCAGCCGAGAGGACGTCCTTCGAGGGCATGCAACCCCGGAGAATGCAGAGACCGCCGCCGGGGTCGCCGTCGTCGATCAACGTCAGTTCGAGGTCGGTTTCCGATTCCCCGACGCGCTCGAGCAACTCGTCGGCGGCGGCGACGCCTGCGCTCCCGTAAGCGCCGACGATCGCGACATGGAGACTGTCCATATCGGCGAAACGGTGGCTTCCCCAATAGGCGTTCGTGCGGTCGTGCGTGGAGGGCTCACTGGCGACAAGAAAGGACGTTTTCGAGAACGGGCACGAAGTCGAGTCTAGCGTCGAAGCCTGGCTACGACACCCGTCCCGAGGAGCCCGAGGAGTGCGCCGAGAGCCCCGAACCCGGGGAGACCGTCGCTTTCGGCGCTCGAGCCAGTGTCGTCGTCGCTGCTGCCATCGTCGGCACCCGAGCCGTCGATCGACGCGGTTCGCTCCGAGAAGTGGTTGAACGCGACGTAGACGGTTGCCGTGGCCTCAGCCTCGGCGTGCTGGCTCACCATGTACGCGGATTCTTCGCCACCGATTGCACTCTCGAGTTCGGAGTGGGAGGACGCCTGGGCGGCAGCCTCGCCGTCGACGCGAACCTCGAGGTCTTCGAGCGTCCCGACGGTCTCTTCCTCGACCGTCGTCATGACGATCGTCCCCTCCTCGATGGCGCGGTCGACGGTGACGTCGACGCGGCGTTCGCCCTCCTGTTTGGCCTCGAGCGTCAGGTCTTCGCCGTAGGTGACCGCGTCGGCGACGGTTTCGCCGTCTCGTTGCTCGACGTAGACCTCGGCGGCGGCCGAGCCGTCGGCGATGAGTTGCTCCTGGGACTTCGTCTCGTCGGTGCGCTCGCCGTCCGCGTAGGACCGGAAGACGAGCGTCGACTCGCCCTCGAGGCTGGCCGCGACGTTGCCCTCCTCGTTGACAGTCACGTCGCCGTCGCCGATCACGAGGAAGACGCCGTTGCGCTCGTCGCCCTCGACGAAGACGCGCTCGCCGTCGCCCTCGGCGCTGGCCTGGACGTTCTCGCCGAGCTGTGCTTCGACGACCTGGGCGTCGCCACCGGCCCGGACGACGAGAATCCCGCGTTCGTTGTCGTGTGCCGACAACGTTGCGCCGCTCTCGGATTCGATTCGCGTTTTCGTCTGTGACTCGGCGCTTACCGAGAGGCCGGCGCCCTCGAGGCTCACGACGGTCCCGAGGTCGATACCGGCGCCGCCGCCGACGCCGGCGTTGCTTTGAGAGTCGACGGCGACCGAGGAGAACACGGTCTCGCCGCCGACAGCGTAGTTCGTCAGCGCGCTCCCCGAAGCCTCGAACTCGAGATGGCTTCCCGCGTACGTCTCGCTTTGGGTGGTCGCACTCGATTCGGTCGAACTCGCACCGACCCCGGCTGCGGCGACGAGACTGATAGCGAGCATCGCCGTGATGAGGACGGTTACGACTGCATTTCGATTCATTTCATCTGATCCGTTCGCCCGCACCATAAAAGGGGTTCTGACAGAGCCGTCCAATCGAACGGGGTCGAAAATCACCTCGAGTGCGTCCAGGAGGCTCGATTCACGATGCTCGATCCTCGATTCACGACGTTCAACGGTGCGGGCGGGAGAGAGGGTGTCAGCGAGAGATCGACTCGGCGCTGTCGGCGACGACCGCGTCGACCTCCGCTTTCGTGACGAGGGCGGCGTCGCCCGGAATCGTCCGCTTCAGGGCGGCCGTCGCGGCGGCGTACTCGAGTGCCCGACCGACGTCGTCGCCGGAAAGCCGGCGAGCGATGAACGCGCCCGTAAAGGCGTCGCCGGTGCCGATGGGGTCGTGCGTCTCGGTCTCGTAGGCGTCGTGGTCGTGGACGACGTTGTCGTGCCAGGCGAGCGCGCCCTGGTCGCCGCGGGTGACGACGACCGTCCGGAAGTCGAACTGGGAGCCGAGCTTGTGGGCGAGCTGACGGGGGTCGCCCTCGTACCCGAGTACGGTGCGGGCGTCGCGGGCCGCGATCACGAGCACGTCGATCCCGGGGAACAGTTTCGTCAGGGTGTCTCGCGCCTCCTCGGGCGACCAGAGTTTCCGCCGGTAGTTGAAGTCAAAGGCGGTGGTCGTGTCGTTCTGTCGCGCTGCCTTCAGGAGCTGTGCCGTGGTCTCCCGGAGCGTCGGCGACAGCGCAGGGGTGATGCCCGACGTGAAGAAGACGCGAGCGTCCCGGATGAGGTCGATGTCGAACTCCTGGGGCTTGGCGGTCGTGACCGCGGCCTCCGATCGGTCGTAGACGACGTTTGTCCCGCGGGGCTTGCCCCCGTGTTCGAGGTAGTACGTCCCCTGGCGGCCCTCGTCGCTCCAGACGACGTCGGTGTCGATGCCGTACTGCTGGAGTTCGCCGACGACGCGTCGGCCCAGCGGCGAATCGGGAAGCTTCGAGGTCCAGGTGGAGACGGCGCCGAGTCGCTCGGCGGCGACGGCGACGTTGCTCTCGGCGCCCGCCGCGCGGACCTCGAACTCGCTCGCGGTCTCGAGGCGTTCGTGCCCGGGCGGCGAGAGGCGGAGCATCGTCTCGCCGAAGGTGACGAGGTCGCTCACGCGTCTCCCTCCCGGGTCGGTCGGTCGGCGGTGAATCGCTGGCTCATGGTCGCAAAACGGAGGGGCGTGCTATAAGTTGTGTCGTTGGTGGCATCTCACTCGAGTTCCGAACCGGCGACCAGGAGGGTCGACCCGTCGTCGTTCTTCCAGCGCTCGAGGTCGAGATCGAAGTCGGAGTCGGAGTCGGAGCCAAACGCCTCGAGCAGTCGCAGGCTCGTCTCGACGTGCTCGGTTACGGCGGGAATCCGCAGGCGGCCGCCGCCGAGAACGAGGAAGTCGAGGAGCTGATCGGCGAGGTGGGCGTCGACGCTTCCGTTCCCCTCGAGGAACGTGACGGCGGCATTGGCGGCTTCCTCCCCGACGCGTTCGGCCGGTTTGCCGGGTTCGCCGAGTGAGGAAAAGCCAGCTCGGGAATGGGATGTCAACGTGGTCGCCGGCGAGTCGTCGGCGAACTCGAACTCGAGACCCAGCACGATCACCGAACCTGGACAGGCGCTCTCGGCCGTCGTCTCGACGCGCTCGCGGACCTCGACATTCGCACCATCCGCACCGATCCGGTTTCGCAACCGCTCGAGGGCACCCTCAGCCTGCCGTTGTGCGACGTCGGCGTCAGCCAGTGCGGCGGCTTCGGTGGAGTAGACGCGCACGCCCGCGAGGTCGCCCCGGGTCTCGAAATCGAGCAGTTCGAATCGCGAGGGAGCGAGGTGAAGTCGCAGTCGGCCGCCGCCCACGGGATAGAAGCCGCGACGGTCCACATCGAGGGCGGCCTGCAGGCCGTGTCGCCGGAGAAGCGGGAGTTTGACGTAGCGCAGGTAGTCCACGGGCGGTGACCAGGTGACATCCGTCCCGCCCGTGGCGGTCAGGGTGAGCGGCGACTCGAGACGGGTGGCCAGGGGAAGCACCGCGTCGAAGAGGAGCGTGAGGCTACCGGCGGTACCGACGTCGACGGCGTATTCCCCGCCCGAAATTTCGACTGCGCCGTCGCCGCCCGTTCCCGTACGGGGGTCGAACTCGACCGTCTCGGACTCGAGTTCGGCCCCCGAGACCTCGGCGTCGGTGATCGCCGCCATCGTCTCCAGGACGGCCAGGTGCTGATTGGCGAGCCCCGGATTCGGCCGGTCGCCGCGGACGTGCTCGAGACGAACGGACTCGCCGGTGAGCGCCGAGAGGGTGAGCGCCCGCCGGAGGAACTGGCCGCCGGCGTCGTGCCCGTCGAGGGTGTGCATACCTGCGTGGTCGAGTGCGGCGTGGAAAGGTCTTCTCGTGGTGTGCCAGGTCGCGTGGTGTGCCACGGCGCATCCGTGGGACTCGCTCGAGTGAGATGGACACGATAGGTCCAGACGAACGCGAGCGACTGGGTCGAATGGAACAACGGTACCGGTGCACGCTGGTGAAGCCGCGAATCTCTCTCGAGCCCCGTTCGCGATGAAAGCTTCCGGAACCTGAACCGTTAGGTCGCTTGAGTCGAGAGAGAAGAGGCATGCGAGGCTGGCGCGACCCACTCACTCGCCGATGGATCCTCTGGGGGACCCTCGGCGTCGTCTTCTTGCTCGTGAACGTCTACCGGCTGTCGACGGCCGTCCTCGCCGAGGAACTGATGGCCGGCTTTCGGACTACGGGCGCCCAACTGGGAACCCTCCACGCGATCTTCTTCTGGATCTACGCGCTCATGCAATTGCCGACGGGGATCCTGGCCGATCGAATCGGCCCGCGACGAACGGCGGCTGCGGGCGGGCTCGTGATGAACGTCGGCGCGATCTGGTTCGCGCTGGCCACCAGCTACGCGGGGGCGCTGATCGCCCGCGGACTCGTCGGCCTCGGGGCGAGCGTGATCTTCGTCTGCATCCTCCGGTTCTGTGCCAGCTGGTTCCGGGCCGACGAGTTCGCCACCCTCAGCGGCCTCAGCTTCGCGGTTTCGGGCGTCGGCGGCGTCCTCGCGACCACGCCGCTCGCGATCGCCGCGGAATCGGCGGGCTGGCGGACGACCGTCGGCGCGCTCGGGGTCTTCGGCGTCGCATTCAGTGTCGTCGTCTACGTGGTCGTTCGGGACACACCCGAACGGGCCGGCTTCGAGCCCATCGAGGGCGTGCCCGGCCAGCCGACGCTCTCGACGGCCGCCGTCGTCCGCCACGTCCGTACCGTGCTATCCGATCGGGTCACCTGGGTCGCCAGCATCATGCTCTTCTGCACCTCCGGGCTCAACCTGACGCTGTTCGGCCTCTGGGGCGTCCCGTACGTCGTTCAAACCTACGACGTCTCCGTGACCCACGCCTCGCTCTACACCCTCGCCGGCGGCGTCGGCATGATCGTCGGCCCGCCATCGATCGGCTGGGTGTCCGACCGCCTCGAGCGCCGCGTCGAGTTGATGGTCGTCGGCGCCGTCCTCTACGTGGCTTCGCTCGGTCTCGTCGCCGCGCTGGGGCGACCGCCGATCGCCGTCGTCGGCGTCGTCTTCTTCGTCGCGGGCGTCCTGCTCGGCGCGTTCGTCCTCGGGTATCCGCTGGTGAAAGACCGCCACGACGCGAGCGCGAGCGGCATCTCGACCAGCGTGATCAACGGCGCGGCCTTCTTCGGCGCTGCCGTGCTCCCGACGGCGATGGGGTTCGCCCTGGACACCTACTGGACGGGCGAACTCGAGGCCGGCGTTCGCGTCTACACCGCGACCGGCTACCGGATGGCGTTCGTGATCGCGACCGCTGCGGCCGTCGTCGCGCTCGCGTGTACACTCTGGTTGTACCGGTACGCGGCGGACGGGTCGAGCGTCTGACGGCCCGAGCGATTAGTACCTTTCCAGGCGTCGACCGTTGCGTGAAACCGGATGAACGCTATCGCTATCGGTTTCACCCATCTGTTCGGCCTGGAACGCTACTAGCCACACAATTTTTCGTCTTTGCCCTCTGACAAGCCATCGTGACCGACTCGAGCCGCCACCGATCTACTCACTTCGTCCGACCCGCACGCCTCGAAGACGCCCGTGTGATCCGGGCCGTCGCCCGCGAGAGCTGGCACGCCGCGTACGACGACCTCCTCGGCCCCGACACCGTCGAGACGGTGACCGACGAGTGGTACGCGCTCGAGGGACTTCGCGAGTCGATCGAGACGGGGGACAGCCACCTGTTCGTCGCCCCCGACTCGACTAACGGCGAGGCGGATCGAACCGACGAACTCGCCGGCTTCGTCCACGTCGGTCAGTGGCCGGACGAACCCACCGTCGGCCACCTCGCTCGCCTCTACGTTCACTCGAGCCACTGGGGACGGGGGCTGGGAACGGTGCTCTGTGAGCGCGGAGAACGAGCGCTCGAAGACGACGGCTACAGCCGGATTCGCCTCGAAGTGTTCGCGAAGAACGAGCGTGCGATCGACTTTTACGAGGGTCGAGGGTACGAACCCGTCGCCGAGATGGTCGAAGAACTCGAGGGCGAGACGTATCGGGTGTCGCTGCTCGAGCGCTCGCTGTGAGTTCGTAACCGCGTTTTCCGCGATTTAGAGCGTCTTGTCTGCCTCGTCCTCTTCGACGATCTCGAGCCCGCGGTTGTTCACTGCCATCGGATCGAGGCCGACCTCCTGGAGGAACCCCTTGTACTCGCGCTCGCAGGTCTCGGCGGCCTTCTGCTTGTCGCTGGCGCGATCACAGAGGGCGACGAGGTTCTCCGGGACGTCGTTCTGGTAAACGATCCAGTGGTTGATCAGGTCCGAGAGGCGGCGGATGGGGCTCGTGAAGTGGCCGTAAATCTCGAAGTTGAGCGCGTGGTGGCCGCCGAACGGGTCGTTCATGTACTTCGCGCGGGGCATCACCTTCATCACCGCCCACTGGATCTTGTCGAGCTGGCGACCCGGCGCGGTCTCGAGGGTCGCATTAACTGCTTTGCGGGGTTCGTCCCAGGTGTCGCCGGGGATGGAGACGCCGTCGAGGTCCTGGATCTCCTGAAGGGCCTTCGACCACTCGTCGGGCGTCGGCTGGGGGTGGACGCGGTACATGGCCTCGACGCCGCGCGACCACATGAGTTCGTGCGTGACGGCCTTGTTGGCCTTGAGCATGCACTCCTCGATGATGGTGTGGGCGCGGTCACGGCTGGGGTTCAGGACGAGGGAGCCGTCCTCCTTGCGGATCTCGTGCATCTCGTTGGCGACCTCGTAGACGAGTTTGTTTTCCTCGTGCAACGGCGCGTCGGGATCCTCGAGTCGGTTCTCGGCCTGAGAGTAGGTGAGCCGTTCGTCCGACTCGATGACGGACTTGTAGATGTCGATCGACTCGTAGCTCAGGGTCTCCTTGTCGAGGTGCATCTCGACGGTGTGGGCCAGTCGCTCCTCGTTGGGGACGAGCGAGCAGACCGACTCAGCCAGCACCGGCGGCAGCATGTGGATGGTGTAGGCGGGCAGGTAGACCGTGTTGCCGCGCTCGACCGCCTCGTTCCACATCTCGGATTCGGGGTGGACGTAGTGGGTTACGTCCGCGATGTGGACCCAGAGGACGTACTCGTCCTCGCGCTCTTCGATCGAGAGCGCGTCGTCGAAGTCCTGGGCGTCGATGGGGTCGGTCGTCCACGTCGTCATCTCGCGGAGGTCGCGCCGGTGCTCGAGTTCCGCGTCGATGTCTGCCTGTGGATCCTCGGTCAACTCCTTGGCCTCCTCGAGGACGCTCGCGGGGAACTCGTCGCGAATCTCGAACTTCTCGAAGAGGTCCTCGCGCTTGTTCTCGAGGTGGCGGGCCAGGTCCTCGGAGATCTGGACGGGACCTTGCCCCTCGGCCGTGCCGGCTGCGGCCTGTGCGTCGTCGCTCATACCCTCGGCTACGAACAGGAGTGCCAAAGTCGTGTCGGGACGCGTGCGTGGTGGTTCGCGGCAGCCGCGAGCCGACGTCGTCGAGGAACTGAACGCGTCCAGGACTACCGGTACCGATCAGTACTTGGTTCGCTCCAGTTCTCGATTCACTCCGGGAGTTTCAAGTGGGTGACAACGCATATTACGTCGTATGTTGCTCTCTTTTCGCCGGAAACCCGAGAACAGTCAAAGGCTACTTACCGATAGGCATCGAGGTACATGACGATGAGTCAGAAGGCAGATCGAAGCCGTCAGCAGGAATTGCGGACGGGGAAACCCGCCACCGTCGATTCGCTGACCCTGGAAAGCGGACTGGAGGCGCTTCGGTCGAGCCCAGCGTTTCACGGGACGGTCGAACCGCTCGACGGGCTCGACGACCTCGAAACCTGCGAGCACATCGCGCTGTTCTACCGGACCCGCGAGGAACGGTTCGCCACCGTTACCCCGTTTATTCGACAGGGTATCGAGCGCGGTGAGCGGGTCATGTACGTCATCGACGACCTCCCGAAGTCCGCTATCCTCGCGGAACTCCGCGGCGGCGACGTCGACGTGGACGCGGCCCTCGAGTCGGGCCAGCTGACGTTTCACACGCTCGAAGAGACCTATCTGCGGTCCGGGCGCTTCGATCCCGACGACATGCTCGAGGTGTACGCCGACGCGATCGAGGAAGCGAAGGAGGAGTACCCGGCGCTTCGCGTCACCGCGAACACGAACTTCATCCTGGACGAGTACGCGACCCTCGAGGACTTCATGGCCTACGAGAGCCGCGTCAACGACCTCTTTCGCGGCGAGGACTGCATCGCGCTCTGTCACTACGATTGCGAGCGCATCCCACCGGAGACGCTCGTCGACGTCGTTCGAACACACCCGCACCTGGTGTACGAAGATACCGTCTGTCACAACTTCTACTACACGCCGCCGGAGGAGTTCTTCGAACCCGACGAACCCACCCGCGACGTCGAGCGAATGCTGAACACGCTGGTCGACCGCGCCAGAGCGCGGTCCGAACTCAACGAGACAGTCGCGGAACTGGAGGAATCCAACGAGCGACTCAAACGGTTCGCGTACGTCGCATCGCACGACTTACAGGAGCCGCTGCGGATGATCTCGAGCTATCTCCAGTTGCTCGACTCTCGCTACGCGGACGACCTGGACGAGGAGGCACAGGAGTACATCGACTTCGCCGTGGACGGCTCCGACCGGATGCGGGAGATGGTCAACGGGTTGCTCGCGTACTCGCGAATCGACATGGACGAGGCGGACTTCGAGCGGGTCGAGTGCGACGACGTCGTCGACGACGTGCTGACCGATCTGCAGGTGCAGATCGACGAGACCGACGCTGCAGTCGACGTCGAGGCGTTACCCGCGGTCTGCGGCGAAGTCCACCAGCTCGAGCAACTGTTCTCGAACCTGGTCTCGAACGCGATCAAGTACAGTGGCGACGAGGTGCCCCGGATCGAGATCACCGGCGAGAAACGGGGTGACCGCTGTGTCTTCTCGGTCACCGACGACGGAATCGGTATCGATCCGGAGTACGTCGACCAGATCTTCGATATTTTCAACCGACTCCACTCGAACGACGAGTTCCAGGGGACCGGTATTGGTCTCTCACTGTGTCGAAAGATCGTCGATCACCACGGCGGTGACATCTGGGTCGACTCGGAACCGGACGACGGCACGACGTTTTACTTCACTCTTCCCGCGGCGGCGTAGCTCCGTTCACAGGTTTACAGGCTCAGTAGTTCCAAATTCACAAGCTCACAGGATTTCAGCAATGACCGAGGAACCGTTCGACATCCTGGTAATCGAGGACAACCCCGGCGACGTTCGGCTCATCGAGAACGGATTCGACGAGAGCGACGTCTCCCGTTCGCTGACCGTCGTCACCGACGGGGCGGAAGCACTCGACTACCTCTATCGACGGAACGGCTTCGAATCCGCGGCGAAACCGGACCTCGTGCTGTTGGATCTGAACGTGCCGAAACTGACCGGAAACGCGGTGCTCGAGCGGATTACCGACGACCCCGACTTTCGTCCGACGCCGATACTCGTTCTCTCGGGATCCCAGTCAGACGACCACGTTCTGGAGACCTATCAGCTTGGAGCGGACGGGTACTTCGTCAAACCGGTGGACCCGCACGAGTTCATCTCGCTCGTCAAAACGATCGGAGATTCGCTGGCCTCTCCCGGGTCGCTCCCTTCGGGGGAGTTCGCCGACATCGACCGGCCCTCGTGAGCCACGCCGAGTAAACGTTCGCCTACCTGACTGTTTGTACTTGCCACGCTCGAGCACCGACTACGACCCCTCACGTCCAACTACAATGTTTATAGTAATATGCCACGTACAGAAACGACCGTCTTCCGGCTCTCTCGAGCCGATCGACCAGTTCACGAGTAACACGTTGGAATTTATATGTTATCAGCAGAGAGTATTCGGCGATGACGACGATTGCCCTCCAGGACGTCGCGAAACGCTACGGCGACGTCACCGCGCTGGCCGGCATCGACCTCGCGGTCGAGTCCGGCGAGGTCTTCGGCTTTCTGGGCCCGAACGGGGCCGGCAAGTCGACGACCATCGACATCCTCATGCGCTACACCCACCCCTCGAGCGGGCGGGTCGAAGTGCTCGGTCACGACGTGACGAGTGACCCGGTCTCGGTGCGAGAGCGGACCGGCATCCTTCCAGAGGGGTACGCTCCCTTCGAGACGATGACCGGCCGCCAGCACCTCGAGTACGCCATCGCGGCCAACGACGCCGACGACGACCCCGACGTCCTGCTCGAGCGCGTGGACGTGGCCCACGCGGCCGACCGCAAGGCCATCGGCTACTCGAAGGGGATGACCCAGCGGCTGGGCCTGGCGATGGCGCTGGTCGGCGACCCCGAACTCCTGATCCTGGACGAGCCCTCGACCGGGCTCGACCCCCACGGCGTCCGACTGATGCGCCAGATCGTTCGCGAGGAGCGTGATCGGGGGGCGACGGTCTTCTTCTCGAGTCACATCTTAGAGCAGGTCGAGGCCGTCGCCGACCGGGTCGGCATCCTCCGGCAGGGCTCGCTGATCGCCGTCGACACTATCGATGGGCTCCGTTCGGCCAACGAGAGCGATGGCGAACTCGTCGTCGAACTCGATCTCGAAAGGGACGAACGGAGCGAGAAACTAGCCGCCGGCGAGGGTGTCTCCGGAATTGGTGCTGGCGTCACCTTCGAACCGGTCGTCGCGGCCGTCGACTCCCTCGCGGGCGTCTCCTCGGTGCGCCGGGACGGCGATGCGCTCGTGGTCGCCTGTACGACGGAGGCGAAACTCGACGTCCTGGACACGATTCGTGAGCAGGGAGCGACGATAACCGACTTTTCGACCGCTGAGACGTCCCTCGAGGAACTGTTCGTCTCCTACACGGAGGGAGACCGATGAACTGGCGACTGCTCGCGAGCAAGGAGTTCGGCGACGCGATTCGAAACTATCAGTTGTACGCGATGGCGGCGCTCTTCGGGCTCATCTTCGGGGTTTTCGGCTACATTCACGTGCGTAACGTGCGACGCGCTCGCGTTCACGAATACCTCTCGGCGCCCGAACCGATCGAGTTCGTCACGATACTCTCGTTGCTCTGTATCGTGTTGATTCCGGCCGCCGGGCTGATGCTCTCGTACGAGGCCATCGTCAAGCGACGCGACGGCGGCCAGTTAACCCTCCTACTGGGGATGCCCCACGACCGACGCGACGTCGTAATCGGGTCGCTGGTGGGGCGGTACCTGGTGTTCCTCGCGCCGTTACTCCTCGGTGTCGTCATCGCGGTCGCGATTCTCTTTGGGTTCGGCGCGACGATTCCGCTAACGGCGCTGGCCGGATTCACGCTCGCCACCGCCGGTCTGGGACTGGCCTACGTCGCCATCGGCATCGGCCTTTCGGGACTGCTCCGATCGCCTTCCTGGGCCGCCGTCTGTGCCTTCGGCGTGTTCATGCTGTTCGTCTTCGTCTGGCGGGTGGTCCCCGACGGCGTCGTTTACCTGGTCTCGGGGCTCGAGTTCCCCGACGAACTCCCGTGGTGGCGCCCCTACGTGGCGACGCTCTCCCCGAGCGTGGCCTACGAACGGGTGCTCGACGCCTACGTGTTCGACCGGGCCGGCGAGGACGCGCCAACGGCGTTCGGCGTGGCGGTCTTGCTCGCCTGGGCGATACTCGCACCGCTGGCGGGGTATCTGCAGTTCGACCGGACGGACCTCTAGCGGTCCACGCACACCGACCTGTGACCGTCTGCGTGGCCCGCGATCACCGCTCCTCAACCCGCCGGCGCTCCTCGAGCGAACACACATACCGCCGCAAAAACGCCTCCTGGGAGTGCTCGCCGGCCTCCAGGTCGGTGAGCTGGGCCTCGAGACCCTCGCGGCCGTACCGACAGAGGTCGCCGTCGCAGGGTTTACAGAAGTACTCGAACGTTTTGCCCTCGCGTTCCCAGCGGTTGCCGTACTTGTCGTACTCGCGGGCCTCGGATCGCGGGACCGTCTCGCCGCAGGCGATGCAGGTTACCGTCTCCGTTCGCCACCGGGAGAGCCACATACGTCGGCTATCAGCGTGCGCCTACTTAGCAATTCTCACGGTGGGCGTGACGGTCACGTGCGGCGACCGAGAGACGGCAACGTCGTGGTCGACCTACCTTCGAACGGGCGTTTTATAGCCGACGTCGCCGTGGTGGCGCGTATGCAGGTCAAATCGCGACACCACCTCCGCAGCGATGCCATCTCTGAGATCGATACGGCCGTGTCCAACCGTCTCGGCGTCACGCTCGCGGGCGACACCTACGAGCGCGTCGAGTTCGAAGACAGCGACTGGGAGGTCGTCCTGGTCGACGGCGCTCCGGAAATCGCTTACTTCGACGACGAGCCGTTCCTGACCGTTCGCGGGGCGAACGCCTACGACCCCGACTACCGGATCGTGACCGTCGACGCGGGCGCAGTCTCGTTCGTCTCCGACGGCGCGGACGTGATGCGCCCGGGAATCACCGAAGCCGACGCCGAAATCTCTGAGGGGGACCTCGTGTTGATCGCCGAGGAGTCCCACGGCAAGGTGCTGGCGATCGGGCGCGCTCGCATCTCGGGGACGGAAATGGTTGGCGACGAGGGGAAGGTCGTCGACTCGCTGCACCACGTTGGCGACGACCTCTACTCGTTTTCTGGGTAGCGCTCGGTCTATTCGCGTTTGCGGGCTGCTTACGTACTCCCAATCCTCGAGTCATGGTGGTCTAAACGCTCGAGGCAAGGTACTTCCAACCCTCGAGCGACGGTACTCTCTCTCGAGAAACGACTCACTCCTCGCCCGCGTCGATGTCGTCTTCCTCGTAGGCGTCGCCGTACTTCTCGAGCGTCGTTTCGTACCCCTCTCGAGCCAGGTCAAAGGTCTCCTGGAGGTCCGCGATCGGTTCGAGGGTCGCGTCGACTCGGAGGTCGTCGTAGAACGGTTCGAGTTCGCGCTCCTCGGTCGTCGCGACGCGGACGGCCGCACTCTGGACGCGTAGTTCCTCGCGCTTGTCGCCTCCTTCGGCGTGACCGGCGGCGAGGGCGTCGATCAGGCGTTCGGCGAGCGGGGCGTCGTCGTCCCTCGAGTCCGCGTAGGCCGCTGCGGTCGCCTCGATCACGGACTCCCCGGTCAGGAGGTTGCCGGCGACCGTGTAGCCATCGCCGCCCGTGTGTCCGTACCAGTCCTTGCAGTCCTCCCCCGAGAACGTGAACTCGCCGTCGCGGTCGACGCCGTGGAGCTGGCGGTTCGAGGCCCCCTCGTCCGCGTTGAGCAGGGCCTCGAGGGCGTCCTCGACGGCGAGTCCGTCGTCGACGTACTGGATTCCCCGCCGACCGAGGTCGATGTTCACCAGGCTCTGGGTGGCGACGGCCCCGTTCTCGCTGACGAACGGGCAGAGGGTACCGACGCCGGGAAGCCGGGTTGTCACCGCGACGCCGAAGCGGTCGTGTTCCTCGCCGTCGTCGTCCTCGTACGTCTCGTGGACGCAGATGCTGAACGTCATGTCGTCCGGGGGCACGTACTCCGCCGGCAAAAAGGGGCGTCTCCCGGCAGTTTGCGAGGCCAAATGTGGCCTCGACAGACCCGGAGTATCAGTTATCAGTACGCCTGGCTGTCGCTCGTTTCGTTGCCCGCGGCGTCCGTCACAGTCACCCGGACGCTGTCGGGACTGTCACGCGTCCGCAGGTCGTCCTCGCCCGAGGCGCTCGAACCGCTGACACTCGTCGTCTGACTGTCCAGGACGCTGGTGCCCGAGAGGAGTTCCGTCGTAACGCTCGCGAGATCGCCGTCGGCGTCCGAGACGGACCAGGTGACGCTGGCGCGCGACCAGGGACCGCTCGAGCTTGTGGAGACGGCGAACTGGTCGATGGCGGGTGCGGTGTCACCATCACCGCCGTCGCCGCCGTCGCCATCGTCGCCGCCGTCACCACCATCGAGTCCGAGCGAGTTCGCGACGTTCAGCCGACCCGCGCCTTGCTCGTTGCTGGCCAGGCCGACGTCCTCGGCACCGTCCGTCAGCAATTGGCGGACGTTTGCGGGGTCCTCGCCGGCACCGATCAGGGTCGCGGCCGCGCCGGCGACGTGAGGGCAGGCCATCGAAGTCCCGGAGAACTGGGCGTAGTCGCTGCGCGGGATCGACGAGAGGACGTCGACGCCGGGAGCGGCAATCTCGACCTCCGGTCCGGTCGAGGAGAAGTCCGCGAGGTCGTCGTTGGAATCGGTCGCGGAGACGGCGACGACCTCGTCGTACGCGGCGGGGTAGCCGACGCAGTCGGAACAGGGTCCGTCGTTTCCGGCCGCCGCGACGATGACCTTCCCCTGCTGGTCGGCGTACTGACAGGCGTCGCGAACGACGCTCGAGTCGCTACCGCCGAGGCTCATGCTCAACACGTCGATCTGGCTGTGGTCGGCGGCCCACTCGATACCCGCGGCGATGCTGTCGTACGAGCCACCGCCCGAACAGTCCAGTACCTTGACCGCGTGCAGGGTGGCGTCCGGGGCGACGCCGATGACGCCCAGCCCGTTGTCGGCCGCAGCGGCCGTCCCCGCACAGTGGCTCCCGTGATCGTTGTCGTCGTCCCAGACCTCCAGGCACTCGCTGATGTCGTTGCCGCCGCCGAAGGGACCACCGCCGCATCCGGTGTCACACTCCGCGTCGCCCGCGGCCCAGCCGTCGCCGAGGTTCTCCGAGAGCGTCTCGTGCTGGGCGTCGATTCCGGTGTCGATAATCGCGATGTTCGCGCCGGCGCCGGTTTCGCCGTTGTCGATCGCCACGTCGGCGTCTACCAGGTCGATGCCGTACGGCGTCGTCTGCTCGAGGGCGTGCATCCGACCGTTTTGCTCGATGTAGCGAACGTCCGGATTGTTCTCGAGCGCTTCGATAGCCTGCTCGGAGAACCGTCCCGAGATGGCTTTGCCGACGTCGCCGAACTCGAGTTCGAGCCGAACGCTGTTGGCTCGCTCGCTGGCGACATCGAATCCGCTGTTGGCTCGCAGTCCGACGATGTATTCGTCGCCCTGTCCGGATACCTGTCCGGCCAGTGCCGTCGCGGCGACTCCGGCTCCGACTCCTCGCAGTAGCGTTCGTCGTGAAACGTGTTCCCGTGACATGGTATTATCAACCACGGTTACACTCACCATACCTTAGCTTATAAAAGTTCTTATAATAATTCGAAAAATAAACTCTACTTGATAGTCGAATAACAATTCGGTGAATTGCGACAAGTTGGTATTGCTGTTACCGAATCGGGGAGGACCGTGAAGTCGCGAGACAGCGTCTGACGTAAGAACTATACTCCAGCGCGGGACCATTGACGCTATGGGATTAATGAGCAAGATCCTCGGCAGCGGGCAGACGCGCACCGCCGACGAGTACGTCGAACTCGACCTCGACGACGTCACACCGTCGACCGGGGACGCCGGTATGTCCGTCCACATCGCCGAAATCGGGGGGCAGGTCGACGCCATCGACATCAAGGACGCCGTCTACGACGGCGACATCGTCATCGCCGACATCACCCGTCTACGCACCAAGGACAGCACGACTGAACACATCGTCGACGAACTCCGGCAGGTCGCCCGCGAGGTCGACGGCGACATCGTCCAGAAAGGTGACGACCAGCTCATCATCACCCCGACCGGGATTCGGATCGGACGGGAGAAACTGGGCCGGTAAGGATCCAGGTCGTTTTCGCTTCTCGAGATAACGTCGTGAGTGACTACTCGAGTCACGTAGCTCGACTCGAGGTCAAACTCACCGCAAATGCCTGATTTACCGGCTCTCCGTAGCCGCCGAACCGTCGGCTTCACTCTCGAGTCGCTCTGCCGCAAGATCGCGATCCTCGGGATAGCCCACGTCGATCCGCCAACCGTCCATCCGAATTGCGTCGATAGTGCGCCCCGACTGGATCAGCAGGTCGATCGCGTCGGGGAGTTCGTACTCGCCCCGGTCGGAGGGCTGGACGAGGTGGCAGGCGTGGAAGATCGCCGGTGTAAACGTGTAAAAGCCCGTCATCACCAGATTCGACGGCGGATCGTCCGGTTTCTCCATCACCTCGACGACCTCGCCGTACTCGTTCGTGTCCAGGACGCCGTACCTCGAGGCCTCCTCGTAGGGTACCTCCTCGACGAGGAAGGCCGCGTCGGCGCGATCTTCTCGCTGGCGGTTGATCACGTCCCCGAGGTTGCTCCGGAAGACGTTATCCCCGAGCATCAGAACGAAGTCGTCGTCGACGTGCGGTTCGGCCTGGAGGATAGCGTGAGCGAGGCCCAACTGTTCGCGCTGGTGGGCGTACGTGATTGGGACGCCGTCGTAGGCGTCCCCGTAGCGCTCGATAATCTGTTCTTTCATGTGGCCGACGACGACGATTAGCTCGGTGACGCCGATCTCGAGGAGGTTGTCGAATACGTCCTGGACGAGGGGCGTGCCGTCGACTTCTACGAGGGCCTTGGGCTTGTCGTCTGTGAGGGGCTGTAACCGGGTGCCTTTGCCGGCTGCGAGGACCACTGCTTGCATGGGAAAACGGATCCTGTCCGCGCACATATAAGTTTGGAGGTTGCAGAGGGGGAGAGCCCGTGAATTCCCCGATACGAACGTTCGAGGGTGCCTCCTGTTTCAGAGTTTTTTTTAGTCACGATTCCCTTTGAGGTGGACAGGTATCGAAGCATGGTGGCCCAAACCAGTGATGAGTTGGTCTCGATTATCGTCCCGGTATACAACGACCCGATCGGCTTACGTTCGACTCTGGATTCGCTCGTGCCCCAGGTTACGGAGTCGAACGCGTCGATCGTCGTCGTCGACAACGATTCTACCGATCGGACGCCCTCCGTGATCGACGAATATGCCGGTATCGGCTCCGTGACTGGCCTCCGTGAAACGTCCGTCCAGTCGTCGTACGCGGCCCGTAATACCGGTATTCGAGCCACCGAGAGCAACGTTCTTGCGTTCGTCGACGCGGATATGACCGTCCCCGAGGACTGGCTCGAGTCCGCCCTCCAGATCTTCCAAGCCCAGGACGCCGACTACATGGGTTGCAACGTTGAACTCACCCTTCCAGAAAACCCGCCTCTCTCGGCCCGCTATGACCATCACACCGGCTTCCCCATCCAACAGTACCTCGAACACCAGCACTTTGCCCCAACCTGTTGTCTGTTCGTCCGCCGCGACGTCTTCGAGAACGTCGGCCTCTTCGATCATCGGCTCGTCTCCGGCGGCGACAAGGAGTTCGGCAATCGAGTCTACGACGCTGGCTACGACCTTCACTTCGCTGACGACGCCACGATGTACCACCCGACCAGGAACAGCCTCCGCGCCCACGTCAAGAAGGATCTCCGCGTCGGCCGTGGGCTCTGTCAGCTACAACGCTTTCACTCCGACCGCTTCGGCACGCCGGGGATCCCGCCCCGACCAAGCGGGATCAAACGCCCCGATCGCGATCTCCCCACGAAAGACCGACTCGCCTTCGGCACGCTCTCGAGACTGTTTACTGCCGTCCGCGGACTGGGATATTTCGAGGAGTACCTCACCGAGGATCGGCGCGGGGAGCTCGAGGGCGTTCCACGACTCGAGACGTAAGCAGATTTTCGAGAGTAGCTACAACGGTTGAAAACGGGGCCATCAGGTATCCGTTACCGCGTCACGACCGGCAACCAACTCCGACCGATCGACCTCGAGCAGCCCGTACAGATAGCCGAAACCGACGGCTGCAGTGAAGATAAAGATCGTCACGAGCTGTTTCGCCTTCGCGCTCGAGGGCTCACGAACCAGGTTCCCGATTCGATCCGGAACGAACTCGAGCATGAGTTGCTTCAAATAATCGTTCTTGTCTCCGGATGCCTCGGGCAACAGTAGATCCATGATTCGCTTCGAGTAGCCCTGCCAGAACGACCGGAACACCAGCCACCGGAACTCCCCGCGGTAGTCGAACAACTTGTGGTTCACCACCGCATCGGTGTTGTAGATCACGCCCTTGCCGTACCGGTTGGCCATCCGAATACACACGGGTGCCTCGTGAGCCTGGATGTGTCGATCACCCTTTCTGCCCGTGTTCTCGTCGTAGCCTCCGACGTTCAGGAACACGTCACGTCGAAAGGAGATGTTCGAGCCGTAGGTGTTTCGCAACTCCTCCATGTGCTCGCCCATCCCACGTTCGTCGCAGCCGACGAGCCAGTAGAACTCCGCGGGGAAGAAGTCGGGCTTCTCGGTCACCCAGTCGGGCTTCGCGTGGCCCCCGACCGCGATCGCGTCGGTCTCCTCGTAGACGCGGGCCAGTTCGTCGATCCAGTTGGGTTCGGCTACGGCGTCGTCGTCGATGAACGCAACCACGTCGCCGGTCGCGATCTTCGCACCTTTCGTCCGACTGTAGGAGATGCCCTGGTTCTCGTCGTTACAGTGGAGGACGACGTTCTCGAGACCTCCGAAATCCTCCTGCACGCGGTCGAACACGGTCTCGTTCCCGTCGACGACGATCACGACCTCGAGCGGCTGGTAGGTTTGTTCGAGGACGCTCTCGACGCACTCGGAGAACACCTCGTAGCGCTCCATCGCGTACGTACAGATCACGACGGAGACCTGATCGTTCATTGGAAACACGTTTCGTGGATTGGAGAATAAGCCTTTTTCTTCGCGAAACACTCGTCTCGAGCCGCTGACTACATCGGCGATGGCCGTCGAGGTCCGAAACATCGGACGGTGCGAGAATATGACAAGGCTTATTCTTGGCTTCCGTCTCGTGCACGTTAATGAGTACGGAGACTGAACGTGTCGATACCGAAACCAGGTCCTCGCCGCTCCGGATCGCGAGACGATGGTATCACGTACCGCTTCTGGCGGTCGTGATGGCCTTTATGCTGTGGACTCGCCTCCGGTCGTACGATTCCGTGGCGATGCGAAACGGGCAGCCCCGATTGTCCGGCGTCGACTCGTGGTATCACTGGCGAGCTATTCAGTGGACGGCCGAAAATTATCCGCGAACGATGCCGTTCGAAGTCTGGACGGGGTATCCAACGGGTAATTACGTCGGCCAGTTCGGGACGCTCTTCGACCAGCTCATCGTCACGGCGGCGATGGTCGTCGGTCTCGGCGATCCGTCGACGCAGACGCTGTACACCGTATCTATCGTCGCGATTCCGCTCATGGCTGCGCTCGTCGCCATCCCGGTCTTCTACATGGGTCGTCGTCTCGGTGGGACGATCGGTGGGCTCGTCTCGGTGGTCTTACTCGCGCTCACTCCAGGATCGTTCTTCTATCGATCCGCTGCGGGCCAGCTCGACCACCACATCGGTGAGGTCCTGTTCATGGCCATCGCTGTACTCGCAATGATGGTTGCGGTTCGGAGTGCCGAACAGGACCGCCCGATCTGGGAACTCGTCGAGGCACGCGACTGGGATGCGCTTCGACGGCCGACGTTGTACAGCGTGGCGGCCGGCGTGGCGTTATCGCTCTACATCTGGATTTGGCCTGCGGGTGTCGTCCTCACTGGGATCTTTGGCGTGTTCTTCCTGGTTGCTCTCTGTCTTCAGTATCTACGAGGTGCCTCGCCGGACCACCTCGCATTCGTGGGCGTAATTAGCATGGGCTTGACGGCGATATTTACGCTCGTACTGCTCGAGGAACCGGGTTCGAGTCCGACGAGTTTCAGTTACATTCAACCGCTCGTTGCCGCTGCTGTCGCGGTGGGTTCCGCGTTCATGGCCTGGTTCGCTAGATTGTGGGACGGCCGCTCCCTGGAACGCCAGTACTATCCGGTCGCCGTTCTCGGCCTGGTTGGACTCGCGTTCCTGCTGATGGCCGTCGTCCTACCAGATATTTTCGGGACGATCACGAGCAACCTTTCCCGTCGCCTCCTCCCCTTCGGGGAAAGCGCTACAGACCTGACGATTTCGGAGGCCCAGCCCCCGGACGACTTCACCCAGTACGCCTTCAACGAGTTCGGGGCCGCGTTCTTCACGATGCTCGGCGGACTCGCGTTCCTCGTGCTCCGCCCGCTGTTCGGTCGCGAGTGGCGCGCCGAGTACACTCTCGTGATCGTCTGGTCGCTGTTCCTGATCAGCATGGCAGCCACTCAGACCCGGTTCTCCTACTACCTCGCGATCGCGGTCGCAGTCGTCAACGCAGTCTTCGTCGCGGACATCGCTCGCCTCCTCAGCCTGGATTTCCATCGAACGGCCGACTCGATTCGCGACGTCGAGACCTATCAGGTGATTGCGATCGTCCTCGTCGTCATGATGCTGTTCATGCCCCTGCTCCCGCCGATTGCGGCCGACGGCGCTACCACCTGGGAGCGCGGTGATAACGTCGGCCCGAACGGCAACGCGATGACCTGGGACGAGTCGACCCAGTGGCTCCTCGAGAGTACACCCGAACCCGGGAACTGGGCTGGTGCGGGCAACCAGAGCGAACTCGAATACTACGGGACCTACGACCGTCCCGCCGACGGCGACTTCGACTACCCGGGTGGCGCCTACGGGGTGATGTCCTGGTGGGACTACGGCCACCTGATCACGACCAACGGCGAGCGCATCCCGCACTCGAACCCGTTCCAGCAGAACGCCCGGTCGTCCTCGTGGTACCTGCTGGCCGAGGAGGAGTCTCACGGCGAGGCCATCCTGGACGGTATCGCCGCGGACGTTCCGGTGGTGAATCAGCCGGAAGAAGCGATCACCGCGGAACTCGAGAACGCCGACAGTGTCGACGAGGGCGAGATGCGGTACGTCATGATCGACGACGAGATGGCTGGCGGGAAGTTCAGTGCGATCACCCAGTGGACTGACCCGGCGTACAGTCGGTTCCAGACCCAGGAAACGGCAAATCTCAGCGGCCAGGAGTTCGACGTTCCGACGACGAGCGAGGCCTACCACGACACGATGCTCGCCTCGCTGTACCTCCACGATGCGGAGGGAATGGACCACTACCGTCTGGTCCACGAATCGAGTTCGTACTCGGTCGTCGGGACGCAGTTGCTGCAGACGCCGAACGGGCTGTACCCGGTGACGACGCGCTCGGGAACGTTCTTCGGAGCGCAACCGGACGACGTTTCCGCCAGGCTCGAGGAGGCCCGAGCGTTGAACCGCCCGACGGCGTTCAACGGGTATGCGGTCGAACTTGGCGGCCGGTACTATCCCGCCTACGCCTACAACGCGTATCTGGTCTCGGACGTCAAGACTTTCGAGCGCGTCGAGGGGGCGACGATTACCGGTTCGGTCGACGGCGAGGTCGCCGAATCCGACCGCGTCTACGCGCAGGTCGAACTCGAGACGGAGCCAGGACGAACGTTCACCTACACGCAGCAGGCCAACGTGAGCGACGACGGCACGTTCGAGCTGACGGTGCCGTATGCGACGAACGACGAGCTCGGACCGGAAGATGGCTACACGGACAGTGCAGTCGAGGCGATCGACGACGAGTACGAAATCTTCGTCGGCACGCCCGAAGACGGGGAGATCGAGCGCCAGTACCTGGGGACCACGGCGGTTCCCGAGACGGCCGTCGTGGATGGTGAAGACCTCGAGGTGACGCTCGAGGAGGGTGACGGCGAGGTCGTGCCAGACCCGGATGCAGAGGCGCAACCACCCGAAGGTGAGGACGAGAACGTGAGTGACGGAGAGAATGAGACTGACGATGACGAAATCGCCGATGACGAAGCCGACGACGGATCTGACGAGAACGGATCGGAGAACGTCACGGACGACGGCAACGAGACGGAGACGGATTCAGAAGATGAGAACACGACGGGTACGGGTTCGGACGACGAAAACGCGACGAACGAAACGAACGACACGCCGGACGCTCCTACCCTGATCGATCCGGTGGCGCCGCCGCGGGCGGACTGATCCGGGCACGATTCTACTCGAAGTGAGGCCGCGCTGTCGACTCGGGACGAACATCGCCTTGAGAGGCAGGCGTTGCCGGAACGTCGACCACCGTCGACCGCCGACGCTTTTGTGACGCGCATCGAGCAGTGAGACATGGACGATCACGATCTGCTTCGAATGACGCCCGGGCCCACGGAGGTCCCCGAACGCGTCCGCGAGCGCATGGCCGAACCGAGCCGGAACCCCGACGTCGAACCCGAGTTCGTCGACTTCTATCGCGACCTCACCGAGAAACTCGACCCGATCTACGGCGACGGCGACGTCGCCATCCTCGGCGGTGAGGGCATACTGGGGCTCGAGGCCGCGGTCGCTTCGCTGGTCGATTCTGGTGACGAGGTACTCTGTATCGCCAACGGGCTCTACGGCGAGGGCTTTGCGGACTTCGTCGACCTCTACGACGGTAAGGCGACCGTCTGCGGCGGCGACTGGCGGGAACCGATCGACGTCGACGCGGTCGAACGGGAACTCGAAACCGGCGACTACGCCGTCGCGACGATGGTCCACTGCGAGACGCCCACCGGCGTGCTCAACGACCTCGAACCGATGCTCGACCTCCTCGCCGAACACGACGTGATCAGCGTCGTCGACGCCGTTTCCTCGCTCGGGGGAACACCGGTGCCGACCGACCGCATCGACGTCGTCCTGGGGGCGACCCAGAAGTGTTTCAGCGCGCCGCCAGGACTGACCGTCTGTGCGGTGAGCGACCGCGCCTGGGCGCGGATCGAATCCGTCGAAACGCGTTCGTTCTACGCGAGTCTCGAGCCCTGGAAGACCGTGATCCAGGACGAGTGGTTTCCCTACACCCACCTCACGGCCAACCTGCAGGCGCTCGACGCGGCGACAGATCTGCTGCTCGAGGAGGGTCTCGACTCCGTCTACGCGCGTCACGAGGCGGCCGCCGAGCGGTGTCGTGAGCGGGCCGACGACCTTGGCCTCGAGGTGTATCCCGACGACTCGCTCGCGTCGCCGACGGTCACGGCGCTCGACCTCGAGGGGCGCGCGACGGACCTCCAGGCGCAGATTCGCGAGGAACACGGTATCGTCCTCTCGACGGGTCTGGGAGATCTCGAGGACGATATCCTCAGGATCGGGCACATGGGCAACAACGCCCAGATCGATCGGGTCGACCGAACGATGGATGCGCTCGAGGCCGCGCTCGAGTGACACGTGACAGCGCGTACATTCAGTGAGTTCTCCAGTTACCGGGTGAGGCCGCTCCTGGATCGATTGCCACGAGGTAGGTTTTCGTATCAAAGCCTGTTTCGCGCGTGACACGCATTAGAAGTACCGATCACCACGATATCTATTGAATCGACGCCGTAACCGTCGCTTGACTGCCACATTCTCGAAACGAATAACCACCCGGATATAATAACTTCACTATCGAGGGTGTGAATATAACCAAGTATTAAGAGTATCGCCCACACTCTGTGTGGGTGGGCTTGTCATGACACAGGTAATTTGGATCGTTGCCGCGGTATTGGTAACGTTTACAGTGGGGTACGTGGGGTACTCGAGGTACCTCGCACAGTTCGTTGAACTCGACTCGAGTCGAACCACACCGGCACACAAGTACGAGGACGGCCAGGAGTACGTCCCATCGAAGAAACCGGTGTTGTTGGGCCATCACTTCTCGAGCATCGCCGGTGGTGCGCCAATCGTCGGTCCGATCACGGCGGGCGCCATCTGGGGTTGGGCGCCCGCGCTCGCGTGGGTCGCTATCGGGAATCCCCTAATGGGTGCCGTTCACGACTTCATCTCGTTGTCCGGGTCGATGCGACACGAGGGGAAGTCGATTGGCTACATCATCGGCGAGTACGTTGGCGAACGGGGCAAGGACATGTTGCTCTGGTTCGCGTTCCTCACCATCATCCTGGTGGTGGCGGTGTTCGCGCTCGTCGTGGGTATCGTCCTGAACGCGTTTCCGCAGGCGGCTACCGCGAGCCTGGTGTACATCGGGCTCGCACTGGTGTTCGGGGTGTATCTCTACCAGATGAACGCCCCGTTCATTCCCGGGACAATTCTGTTTGTCGCAGGCGTATTCGCGGGCGTCTGGGTCGGGATCCAGTACCCGCTCGCGATCTTCGAGCTGGCGGAGGGTGCCCACCCTGAGGGAACCATCGTTCTGCTCGAGGGAACGGGTTCGTGGATGCCCGGTGCCGGCACCCCCGCGCTAAACGGAAACAGCGCTGCGTGGGTCCCGGTCATCCTCGTGTACGCTGCGGTCGCCAGTGCGCTCCCAGTCTGGACGTTGCTCCAGCCGCGTGACTACCTCTCGTCGTTCCTGCTGTACGCGGGGGTCGGCGGGGCGCTGCTCGCCATCATCATCGGAACGGTCTTCGGGACGGCCTCCCAGCCGCTCGTGGTCGACAGCAGCATCGGCGCGTTCGAGGGATTCCTGGGTGTCGACGCCGTCTCGCCCTACCCACTATTCCCGCTGTTGTTCATCACGATCGCGTGCGGGACCATCAGCGGCTTCCACTCGCTCGTTTCCTCGGGAACGACGGCTAAGCAACTCAACAAGGAGAGCGACGCACGGCTCATCGGCTACGGCGGCATGCTCGGTGAGGGTCTGCTCGCCGCGACGGCGCTGTCGACGCTGGCAGTTGCTGGGCTGGCATCGGAAGCATCAGGTGGCGGTATTGGCGGCGCGCTCCCGAACTTCGCAACCGGCGGGGGAATCATCCTCACGAGTTTCGGTATCGACCCTGCATTCGGCGCCCCGTTCATGGCGCTCGTGCTCGTGAGCTTCCTGCTCACGTCCACCGACACGGCCGCTCGCCTCGGCCGATACATGATGGAGGAAATCGTCGGCATGGTCGGAAGCGGTACCGACACCGGCTTCTCCGGCGGTGTCGGCTCGTTCGCTCGCGGTCGATACACGAATCCCGTCATCCAGATCAGCATCGCGTACGTGCTCATCATTTCCGGTCAGTGGAACACACTGTGGGGGCTGTTCGGCGGTGCCAACCAGCTGCTCGCTGCGCTGGCCCTGCTCACTGGGACGGTCTGGCTGGCCAACTGGGACCGCTCCAAGCAACTCGTCAGCACCGGTGTCCCGATGGCCATCATGGTCGTCATTACCACCCTCGGGCTCACCTGGTTGGCACTCTACGAGAACTTGTACGTGAACCTGCTACAAGGCGGTGCAGATGGAACCCTCGCGACCGCTTCCGCGTTCGTCCAGATGGTACTCGCCCTCGTGCTCATCTACCTGGCGCTCTCGCTGATGCGCATCGGGTACGGGAACATCTCGAGTGCGCGGACGGGTCGCGGTCCTGCGGCGGAACCAGGCGACGACTGAATCGAGAAACAACTACCCCCTGCGGTCCCTGCTTTCTGCCCTCTCGAAAATCGCTACCGGATGGTCCCTCGTCCGCTGAATTATCGCCAGAATCGCTACCGGCCGGTCCGGCGTTTTGCCTCGCCTACCGCCAGAATCGCTTCGCGAACCGCGAGAAGACACCCTCTTCGGGTTCAGTGACGTCGTCCCAGAGTGCGAACGCCTCGGCGACGTCGGCGACCTCGCTGGCAACGTGGTCCTCCTGGTCGGGAGCAGCGACGACGAGATTGACGTCGTAGTGGCCGTAGTAGCCGAACTTCAACAACGTTCGGTCGCGAAAGCCCGAGACGAACTCGCGGACCGCGTCCGGCAACTCGTCGGCGACGAGCACGAAACTCACGTCCGTCCCGAAGTGCTCCTCGCTGGCGACGATCTGCTCGTCAGCCACGTCGTGGCCCAGGTCGACCAACCGCTCGAGTTCGGTGACCGTCGGGTGCGGCTCGCGGCGGGCGAAGAGGTACTCTCGGGCCTCGTGATCGGCGTACTTCAGCGATGGGTGGAAGAACTGCTTCTGATTGAGCACGCGCAACTCGCCGTAGAGGTCCCACCGCTCGCCGGCAGCGTGTCGATCCTTCTCGAGGTCGTAGCTGTACATCAGTCGGTCGGAGACCCGATCGAAGTACTCGTCGTCCCAGTCCGGGACGGCCTCACGGATCTCGGCGGGGAGCTCCTCGGCCTCGGGGAACTGTTCGCTGTCGCTCATGCGTCCTCGTATTTGGGTTCGGGTTCAGGATCACGATCGTAGACGCGAGCGTCACTGTCAGCCGCCGGCGCACCAATTGCCAGGACGGTCACCGGCCCATCGGCGCCCGCCGGGTTATACGCGCGCTGGGGGTGTCCTGGATCGACGACGAACAGACGTTCCTCCGGCACCTCGTACGTCTCTTCGGGCGTCTCGACGGCGAGGTCGCCCTCGAGGACGTAAAAGGCCTCCTGCTGGGTTTCGTGATAGTGGTACGCCAGCGGCAGTTCCTCGCCCGGCGCAGCGTGAAATCGATTGATCGCCATCGTCTCGAGCCCACCCGGTTCGGACAGCTTTCGACACTCGCTCGGTCGATCAGGCGCCGGGTCGACGGCCTCCGGATCGACGATACGATATCCCATACCACTCCGTATCGAGCGGGGGAGCAAATAGGCGTCGGTGATCCTGAGGGGTTCGACGATTCAAGCCCACAGTGAGGACGGCAGTACGCTTACTACTGCGGACGGCGGTACGTTTTTGCCCCTGGAACCGCTATATTGCGAACGAGACACATGGGAGAGAAACCCACCGAATCCTGCGGCCGGTGCGCCATGTCGACGGTCGTCGACGCGACCGAGGCGGACCGTTCCGACGGGGAGCGGGCCGCTCGCGATCCGTACGCCCGCGGGGCCATCGAGGTCGAGGAGTCGTCGGTTCGCCGCGTTTCACCGGCCGCCTGGCTCGAGGGAATTTCGACTCGACTCGACGACGCTGCACGAAGGTTCATCTACGGTCGGTAGCTTCAACAGTCGTTCCCGAAGGGGCGAGTCGTCAGCACAGTCGCGTCCAGGTCACGTCATCGTTACCGCGTAGGTCACCGTAAACAGCAGAATTATCGCCGTCGCGACGTTCACCAGCGTAAACTCGAGGAAGCCGGCGAACGCGAGCCCCCAAACGACGGTCGTGGCGAACAACGTCGACAGGACGGCGTTCATCGCGAGGAGGACTCGCGGGTCGCCCCGCGAGGAGGACGCAGCCTCGTCGAACCCTTCGGCGTCGCTGTCGGTCCGGCCCTCGACCTCCTCCGGATCAGTCATACCGAACCACGGATGCTCTGGCACTTAGTTTTTGTCGCTCGAAGGTGTCCACACCGCATGCGATTCCGACTTCGAAACCGCGAGGGAACGCCGGTCGACCCCGTCCCGTTTTTCGTCGTCGCGGGCCTCGCCGTCATGCTCGTCCTCTCGTTTGGACCGCTGTACGGCCAGGCGATCGGCGTCGGCCTCGAGTATTCGGCTGCCGGTTCTATCGCGCTCTCGTTCGTGTTCACCGTCGGCGCGTACTACCGGCAGGTCTGGACCGTCCGACCGGAGTTCGTCGGCGTCGTCCCGTCAGAAATGCGCGTCGAGCGCCTGTATTACCTCATGCTCGTGCTTCTGGTGGTCGTCGTCGGCCTGGCGATTCCGCTGGTCCGCTAGATTCGTCTCGGCGTCTCGAATCGATCAGTACACCCCGCTCGAGCGTCGTGGTCGAACCTGAAACGGGAGCATCCGACCGATCCCCGTTCAGGGCTCTCGAAGTACGACTTCCTCTCCCTGGACGCCAGGAAACGGTCCCTCTCCCTCGACTCCCTCGAGGTCGCGGTCCCACTCCTCGTCGGTCACGAGCGCCTCCGACAGCGCGTCCCGGAGCGCCGCTTCGTCGTAGTCGGTACCGATGAAGACGAGTTCCGTCCGTCGGTCGCCGTGGTCGTCGTGCCACTCCAGGTTGGGCCGGTTCGACCGGAGCATGTCGCGTTCGACGGCGGGGAGGCTGGCGATCCAGGGGCCCTGGGCGGTGGCCCTGATCGAGGGGCCGGCCTGGGCGACCGTCACCCGCATCTCGTTGCCGGCGAGCCAGGTGGTTCCCTTCGAGCGGACGATTTCCGGCGGGAGCGTCTCGAGGAACGCGGCGAACCGCTCGGGGTGGAAGGGGCGGCGGCGGCGGAAGACAAACGATGAGACGCCGTAGACTTCGTCGGGGTGGCGGTGGTCGTGGCCGTGAGCGGGCTCTCCATCGTCGTCGTGCGGTTCGCCGTGATCGTGAGACGCGTTACCTCTGTGAGTAGCACCCTCCTCGAGCGCGCGTTTCCAGCCCGGCAGGTCAACGAGTCGGTCTGGATCGAACAATTCCCGGCCGAGGAGGCGACCGGGATCCACCGCCGAGAACTCTGTCCGGATCGTCTCCGCGTCGGGCTGAAGCGCCCGAACGAGGTCGGCGGCGTGCTCGAGTTCGGCCTCGCTACAGAGATCCGCCTTGTTGAGCAAAACCAGGTTCGAGACCTCGACCTGTTCGACCAGCAAATCCGAGAGCGGCCGGTCGTCCTCGGTCCCCCGACGCTCCGGGACCTCGTCCCCGGCGAAGGACTCGAGGAACGCGGGCGTGTCCAGGACGGTCACGAGCGTGTCGACCGCGTACAGCGCGGCGACGCGGGACTCGGTGGTGAACAGTCGCGCGACGGGCGCGGGCTCGGAGATGCCCGAGGATTCGACGACCAGGTGGTCGAAATCGCGATCGCGGGCCAGGCGGACGACCGCGGTCTCGAGGTCGTCCTGGAGTTCACAGCAGATACAGCCGTTCGAGAGTTCAGCGACGCCGTCCTCGAGGTCGAGTTCGGAGCCCTCGGCGATCAGTTCGGCGTCGACGTTGACCTCGCCCATGTCGTTGACCAGCACCGCGAGCGACCGGTCCTCGGCGGTCGTCAGCAGGTGATTGAGCAGCGTCGTCTTTCCCGCCCCCAGGCTTCCGGAGAGAATCGTGACCGGAATCTGTCCCTGTTCGTCCATACCGGCCACTGGGAGCGCATCGCCTTCAAATCGTTCCTCGAGGTGCCGATACCTGCTACCCACGATACCTTTTAGCCGCCGGCCTCGCATATCAGGGCATGGACCTGGCCGATCGCATCGAACGCTTTCGAGAAACGCTCGAGGAGTGGCTCCGTGGGCTCTACCACGGGATGATCACGCATCCGGCCTACGAGAAGATCGAGAAGGAAGCCGAGGACATCGAGGACGTGTTCCTGCTCGCGTGTTTCCCCGACGCGTTCGGCATCCCCTCGCCCGTGTCGTACTACACCGCCGAACTCCTGCCGTACCTCGAGACCGAGTTCGAGGCCTGGGAACGCCGGCTGTGGGATCGCGACATGCTCATCGAGCGCAAAGGCCAGCAGTATCACTTCTGATCGACCCATGGAACCCTTCGTTTTCTTCGGCGGCAAAGGCGGGGTCGGCAAGACCACCGTCTCCTGTGCCTACGGCCTGCGCTGTGCTCGCGACGGACTGCGGACGCTCGTCGTCTCGACCGACCCGGCCCACTCGGTCACCGACGTGTTCGACCAGCCCTTCGACGACGATCCGACGCCCGTCGAGGGCGTCGACGGCCTCGAGGCGATGCAACTCGACCCCGAGGAGGAGGTCACGCGCCACCTCGACGACATCCGGCGTGACCTCTCCGAGCAGGTCTCGGCGGCGATGGTCAACGAGATCAATCGCCAACTCGAGATGGCTCACGGGACGCCCGGGGCCTACGAGTCGGCGCTGTTCGACCGGTTCATCGAGGTTATGCGCAATTCCGAGGGGTACGATCGAGTCGTCTTCGACACCGCTCCCTCCGGCAGTACGCTTCGCCTGCTCGGCCTGCCGGAGCTGCTCGAGGGCTGGATCGACCGGCTGATGTACAAACGTCGGACGAGCATCGACCTCTTCGAAAAGGCCGCCATCGGGAACAACGAACCCCGGCGCGTGATGGACGGCGACCCCGTCCTCGCGCGCCTCCAGGAGCGAAAGGAGTTCTTCCGGTTCGCCGGAGACACCCTCGGTGACGACGCTGCCTTCTTCCTCGTCTTGAACCCCGATGAACTCTCGCTGAACGAGACCAAGCGTTCGATCGCCGACCTCGAGGCGAAGGACCTCCCCGTCCGCGGCCTCGTCGCCAACAAACTCACGCCCAAACCCGACGACGACGAGAACGGCCGCGGCGCCCGGTACCTCCGTGAGCGCGTCGACACCGAGCGCGCGCATCTCGAGACCATCCGCGAAACATTCGGGCCGCCGCTGGTGGCCGAAATCGGCTGGCGCACCGCGGAGGTCAAAGGGAGTCTCCTGGAGGACGTCGCCGGCGAACTCGACATCGAGACGGCGGTCGAACCGCCGACGCACGTTTGATCTCGCGTGGGGTTCGAGACCGCTCGATAGGGTCACCTCGACGTTCCGTCACCTCGACGTTCCGTAGTCGGTGTACTCGAGGAGCAGATGAGGGACGATGACGCCGACTACAAAGACGATTCCAAAGACGGCTTCCGACGAGAGACTGGTAAACTCGTAGAGCCCGTACAGCAGTCCCATCGCGACCAGAACGAAGGTACCGATAAGCCTGTTTTCGGCAGTGACCAGCCCTTCCCGTCTGACGACGATGTACAGCGAGAGGAGTAGCAATCCGAGCACGCCAACGAGAACAGCCGTCACCAGTTCGATGGAGTCCGTCGCCAGCGCGTAGAATAGCGCGATGCCGACCGCGACGTACGACAGTCCGAGCGCTACCGGACCGCCTCGCCCGTCGAAAAAGCGATTGGCGTCCGTTCCGGACGGCGGAGCGTTCACGTTCCCAACGTGACACTGGAGGACAAAATACGTACCGGCGCGGTCGCTCGAACCCTCGATCCGAGACCGTGGCATGCCCCGTCATTTCACACGGCCGCGAGAGCAAAAGCCGTTTAGCCGGGCCGTGCGCACGACCCGTAATGACCAGCAGTTACCGGATCGGACTCGTCGGCAAACCCTCAGTCGGCAAGTCCTCCTTCTTCAACGCCGCCACGATGAACGACGTCCCCGAGGGGGCCTACCCGTTCACCACCATCGACCCCAGCGTCGGCGAGGCCTACGTCCGCGTCGAGTGCGCCGCTCCCGAGTTCGACGAGGAGTGCACCCCCAACGTCGGCTACTGCGAACACGGAACCCGCTTCGTCCCCACGAAACTCGTCGACGTCGCCGGCCTCATTCCCGGCGCCCACGAGGGCAAAGGCCTCGGGAATCAATTTTTGACTGACCTCAACGAGACCGACGTACTCGTCCACGTCGTCGACTTCGCTGGCGAGACGAACCTCGAGGGCGAACCCACCGAGGGTCACGACCCGCGCGAGGACATCGACTTCCTCGAGACCGAACTCGATCAGTGGTATCTAGGCGTGCTCGAAAAAGGAATAAACCGATATTCGTCGGGCTACGTCACCGAGGACGACGCCATCGAGGAGGATCTGGCCGAGCAGATGAGCGCGTTCAAGACGAACGAGGACGAGCTCAAACTCCTCATCCGGCGCGTCGACATCGGCTTCGACCCCGAAGCGTGGGACGACGAGGACAAACTCGAACTCGCCCGCGAGATTCGCAAGGCGACGAAGCCGATGGTGATCGCGGCGAACAAGATGGACACCCCCGCAGCCCAGGCCAACTACGACGATATCACGAGCGACCCCGAGTACGAGCACCTGACCATCGTTCCCTGTAGCGCCCACGCCGAGAAGGCGCTCAAGTCGGCAGACAAGGCCGGTGTCGTCGACTACCAGCCAGGTGACGACGGCTTCGAGATCACGGGCGACATCTCCGAGAGCCAGAAGGAAGGCCTCGAACAGATTCGTGACTTCCTCCAATCCTACGGTGCGACGGGTGTCCAGGCGGCCCTCGAGACGGCCCTGTTCGACGTGCTCGGCGTGACGCCGGTGTTCCCCGGCGGTGCCAACGGCCTAGGGAACGAGCGCGGCGAGGTGCTGCCCGACTGCTTCCTGATCCCGCCCGAGTCGACCGCCGAGGACTTTGCGTACAGCCTCCACTCGGACATCGGCGACGGCTTCCTCTACGCCATCGACTGCCGGAGCAACCGACAGTTAGGCAAGGACTACCCCGTCGAATCTCGGGACGTGATCGAGATCGTGACGACGAACTGACTCTCGAACTGCACGCGTCTCGAGTTGACTTCGGTCTGGTTCGGGTATCACATTAGACTCTATTTTGGCTCTGATAGCCCGTTTCAAACGCCGTTTGAGGCTGGTGACTCGCTCTTTCGACCTGTCACGGTAACTTCACCCGAGAGCAACTGTTCAGAAGGCGGAGCGAGCGCGATCTCTTCCTCATCGAAGTGTCGTTTTACTAATCGACGGAAGTCCGAGCGAATCGTCAAGATGTCCTTGTTATTCGGATCCTCTATAGATTGCAAGGCAGAGTACCACGGGTCACTCGACCCGTAGGTGAATGCCAACAGCCCTCAATCAATCCATTTACTAGTACATAAGACAAGTAACTGATAATGCAAGATTCAGAACTAACCCAGACGCTCTCCTTTGGATTAACCATCCACGAGGGTAGTTCTGACAACTTGCTAGAAGGCTGTCTCGAAGCACGACGAATCAGAAACGAGGTCAACCGTCTCGACCGTGAAGGCTGGGACTGGAACGACATCCACGACACGGTAGTGGACACCGCCACCCACGTCAAAAACACCACGCAACTCCTCGTACAGAAAGCACTCACGGAGATTGAAACGTACATCGACCACAAAGACGATGGCTGGGGCCGACCGTTCCCCTACATTCACGAGCTGTATCCAATGCGAATGAACCACGACGAAGGATACGCACTCACCGTGGACGACTCAGGAAACGTACGATTCCGTGTCAGTTATAAGCCATACAACTACGTCAAGGGCGTGCTTCGCGGTAGTCCCGGTCACCTCAACCGCGTGAAGAACGCACTTTCCTCGGATGCGTGGCGGGTGGGAGTTGCAGAACTCGTTCAGAAACACAACGAGTGGCGACTCCACGTCACCGTCACGCACAAACAGCGCATGGTTCGGGCGCCTAAAGAGGCTGGCACAGTGGTTGGCGTAGACATCAACGAAGACTGCGTTGGACTCGCCGCGATGGCCCGAGACGGAGACGTACTCGATTCACTCGTTCTTGAGTATCCAGACATCAAGCGTCTTCGCCACGAATACTTCACGAAGCGCAAGCGGATGCAGAAGGTTGGGCAGACTGCGTTCGAAACCGTGGTTCGGACGAAAGAACGCGACTTCGTTCACGACCACCTCCACAAAGTATCGCGTGACGTGACTCAGTGGGTTTCGCAATTCAATGACCCGGTAATCGTCTTTGAAGACCTCAAAGACATGCGAGATTCCATCGACTACGGCACGCGAATGAACCGGCGCTTACACAGCCTCCCGTTCGCCGCACTTCGTGATATGGTGACGTACAAAGCCGCCTGGGAAGCCATTCCTTCGGATGAAGTTGACCCCGAGTACACGAGCCAGCGGTGTCCACGGACGAAGTGTTTGCACTCAGAGCGAGCGAATCGGTACAAGAAGCGATTCAAGTGTAAGGAATGCGGGTTCCAAGACCATGCGGATAGGAAGGCAGCAGTTTGTGTGGCGCAAGAATGGTTTGACGAACAGGATGAAAATGTGCCGTCTCTCGACACCCTTCCGCGCGTGCGGAAGGTGAGACGGGCGGCATCGGGCCTGTGTGAAGAGGCCGACTCTCACGGAGCAATTTTTGCTTCGGGTGTTCACCGACACGGATCGTCGACGCGAGGCAACCGCCAAGCGCGAGAGGAATTAAAGACTGTTGCGTCCACGGTGGATTAGACACAGACGCCACGGGTCACCCGACCCGTGGTACTTCACCCAATCGCCAACGTTAAAGTCGGGATCAGCGACGAGAAACATCCCGCTGATCAGCGAACTGAACACGTGCTGCCCGGCGATACCGAGGGCAAACGTGATGGCTGCAATGATGACCGCCGATTCGGAAAACACCCTTCCGTATCCAGCGGCAATTATGCCCGTCAGGATCGCAAACCCGATCAGAACCACCCGAAGGTACGTCTTCGTTGCAGTCTCGATCGTGGGGTTATTGCGATTACGCGATCTGACAATTCCAGTGACAAGAGGAATAAGAACGATCCGGCCGATGAAATAGACGATCCCGAGGCCCACGAGGAACCAAAACAATTCTGACAACACCTGGTAGTATGCTGACAGTAAATCTGTCACCCATTCTGGTAGAGAGGTCTGTCCGATCATGCCCTACGGTTAGGGTATGCGAATAAAAACACACTTGCTGGCTGCTCAATGCTATCACGCGTAATCAGGTCATGCCGTTTTTCTGGCCATTGTACAAGACTCGCGCTGTGAATTCAGCACAGTTGGCTGAACTACTCTAATTCTGCCAGAAACGCTGTGACCGATACAGAGGATGGATGCAGTACGGTGGCGCTATTTATTTCACGCACTCAAACCGGAACCAACCGCTACATACGGCTGCGAACTAGTCACTCGATTTCTAACTGACCGCTCCCGCCGTCCCCCTCATTGCCGTTCTCGTCCCATTCGAGTTCGAACTCGATACTCAATTCTCCGGGGCCGTCCGTTGGCCCTTCGCGTTCGGCTTTGACCTCAAACGTCGGGCGTGATGGCGGTTCCATTGTCACGGACTCGGAACCGGATTTGAGTGTGATTGTATCCCCTTGTTCGAGCTTATCAGCGACACTGCGGAGATACGAGGCGATGTCTTCTCGGGTCTGGTCACTCTCTGATTTGAACAGGACTTCTTCAGGCATAATGAAGGATACGCTGCCTGCACCGATAAATGAATCCCCTGTACTGAACGACCACCACCGGCACAATCGAGCCAAATCTCATGCGACATTCGCGCTCTGTATTCAGCACGTCTTCTGAAACTTACTTCAAGCCAAGAGTTTCAACATAAATTTATTTTCTATAGTAATATCGAGCTTCGATGGAACGGCCGATTTTCCCGTCGGCCGTCTCGACCGCGCCTTCGAATCTCTCCAACGCGATTCGTACCCAATCTCGGCCACTCGAACTCGTCACCTTCGAGCCACCGCTCGTCGAAAATGGCCGACGGAACCCGCCCGAACAGAAGCTATTTCCCCGCGGCTTCGGAACCTCGAGCCATGACCGTGGATCTCGTTATTCACAACGGAACCGTCCTCACGCCTGCGGGCCGGAGCCCGAATTCGGGTATCGCCGTCCAGGACGACACGATCGTCGCCGTCGGTCGTAGCGATCAGCTTCCGAGTGCTCGAAAAACGCTCGACGCCGAGGGAAACGTCATCGCCCCCGGCGTCGTCGATTGCCACATCCACAACCGCGAACCTGGCCTCGAGTACAAGGAAGACTGGGAGTCGGCTACCCGGGCGGCCGCCGCAGGCGGCGTCACGACCGTCGTCGGCATGCCCAACACCGACCCCGTCATCGACCGGCCCGAGCACCTCGAGTTGAAACTCGAGCGCGGCGACGCGAGCGCCCACGTCGACTTCGGGAGCTACGTCGTCGTCACCTCCAAGAACCTCGACCACATCCCTGCCCTGGACGAGGCGGGCGCGCTGGGGTACAAAATCTTCCTGGGCTCGACCGTCGGCGACGTCCCGCCGCCGAACGACGGCGAGATCCTGGAGGCGATGGAGCGCATTCGAGAGACGGGGAAGCGACTCGGCTTCCACGAGGAGAACGGCGAGATCATCGACCACTATACACGCCAATTCCAGGAGGCGGGGAAGAATCGGCCGATCGACCACGCTCACTCTCGACCCGTTATCGCCGAGCAGGAGGCCATCGAGCGCATGCTCACCTTCGCCGAGGAAACCGGCGCGAAGATCCACATGTTCCACGTCTCCTCGGGGTCGGGTGCGGAGGCGGTCGCCCGCGGGAAAGAGCGTGGGATCGACGTGACCGCCGAAACTTGCCCGCACTACCTCTGGTTCACCGAGTCGGTCCTCGAGGAGAAGGGCAACGTCGCCCGGATCCAGCCACCGATCCGGGACGCCGACCAGCGCGAACGGCTTTGGACGGCCTTCCAGACCGGCGCCATCGACTGCGTCGCTACCGACCACGCGCCCCACACCCCCGAGGAGAAACTAGTCGGCGACCCCTTCGGGAACACCTGGGACGCCATCTCTGGATTCGTCGGCCTCGAGACCGAGGTCCCCGCACTGCTCTCGTTCGTCGAGCAGGGACGGCTCACGCTCGAGGAGTGGGCCTACCACCACGCGGCGCGCCCCGCCCAGGTCTGGGGGTTGTACCCACAGAAGGGATCGCTGCAGGTGGGCACGGACGCCGATATTACGGTCGTCGACCCCGACTTCGAGTGGACGCTCGAGGACGCCTCCGAGTTACACTCGAAGAACTGCGTGACGCCGTTCGAGGGCGAGACTTTTACCGGGAAGGCGGTGACGACGGTCGTCCGCGGCGAGGTCGTCTACGACGACGGCGAGGTCGTCGGGGAACCCGGGCACGGGGCTCGAGTCGAGCCGAACTGAAGCGGTCAAGGGGTTCAGCGCAGAACGCGTATTGGCCCGAGGGTGATTCAGTGGTCGACAAAGGCGAACAGACGCTCGTTTAACTACCTGTTTCCCCTCTGGGGAAGTGGTTACAACCAGTCCTTCATCGAGGATTCTAACAGAGCTTCCATGATCATAATCACTGTAACGTCCGGAAGATGTGTGGCGGGGAGGTTTGAGAACGAAACTAGGAAGAAGGAGACGTGCGTGGGAAGTTTTTGCTCGAGATGACGCACAGAGCGGCGTCAGGCTTGAACGGAAGAGAGAAGAACAACGCGAGGGGATGTGAAGAGCGATAAAATTACGCTCTCAAAGAGTTCATAATCGGTTTCCGTATGGCGTTTTCAGTGCTGAGCAGGGATCGATAGACGATGGGTCGAAATGGTGGCTCGACCTCGCTATCCCGATTCGAATTCGACGGTATGAAGCCCTCTCCGAAGGGATTTGGCCTGCCACGTTGAGTAAGTAAACACCTCCCATGTTATGCTATCCAGAAGTTCATAATCGGGTTCCTGCTATCGATTTTAGGACAATTTATCTGCTTAGACGGTTGTATAGATAGATCTTCAACACAAGACTTGTAAACTGCCCTCTTAGAGCGCCTCGATCCGTTATTCAGGGAGAGTGCACTGAGAACAATCTCGGATGATCGGACGACGACGTTGAGACGTACCGTGCTCATCTGCCGATCTGATTTACCCTGTTATTCTCCCAGGCACCTATAAATGGCCTTGAGGCCCCTCTACCCAACGTTCGCACAATCAAGCGCATTTCTCGTGGCGATATCGATCTTACAATCCTGCAGTGCGCCTCTTCCTAGATGCTCTCTAAAACACTCTCTACACACATCTTCCGGACGTATATCCCAATTATGAACCATCTTGAACACAGCTAGTACTGTTCTCGAAGCCACTCTGCGGGGTAGACAGCAGTCATACCTGGCGTATTGATTCGGGGCTACTTAGGGGCGGCAACGTCGAGGCAAAGTGTTTCTCGATTCGAGACGCGCGCTCTGCGGGATCGGCGATGTCGAGTCGGTGTAAGCTACTCTCTTAACCGACTACGCAGGGGCGTGTGGGGCTGCGCCGTCACGCCGATAGTGTCTCACTCCTCGTCTTCTTCGTCATCCTCTTCGTCCTCGCCACCGTCTTCTTCACCGTCATCCGCAACATCGTCATCTTCATCTTCAGTCTCGTCATCATCGTCATCGCTTTCTTCCTCGTCGTCGCTCTCGTCACTTTCGTCCTCGTCTCCTTCATCGTCTTCACTTTCGTCTCCACCCTCGCTCGAGTCTTCGTCGGACTCGGATTCATCGCCCTCGTCCGTGTCGCCGTCGTCGCCGTCCTCGCCAGCATCGTCTTCGCTGACAGTATCGTCATCGTCGCCACCTTCGGCGCCGTCCGCGTCGGCACCCGATTCCTCGCCGCCGTCGTCTGCGCCCCCTGATCCGGGTGCGTCCGGCGGCGTCTCCACCGTGACCCAGAAGTACGTGTACTCCATGGCATCCTCCATCGTGGCCGTCTCGGGGGCGTCTCCCTCGAAGAGCATCACGGCGATGCGAACCGTCTCACCGTCCGCCGCGGTCGGCGTCACCGACCGCTCGGCGGTGATCTGTCCGCCGTCTTCGGACTGGCTGATAGCCGACACCTCCTGGTGGGTCACCCGATCGACGACCTCGCCGTCAGCGACCACCTGCTCTTGCATCACCACGGTGTACTCCATCTCCCGGCCCTCCTCGTTGTGGATCTGGAAGGTAATCGGGATCGGATCCCCGGGGGCGACCGTGTCGGGCATCTCAGCCTCGAGATCGCCGTCGTCCTGGGCCGTGTAGATGGCAAGCTGGGTGAATCCCCCGGCGGCCATCGGCGCCGTGAACGAGTACAGCAACACGCCGACGGCGGCGACGACTGCGAGGCCGAGCAAGAGCGACGAGGCACGGGTCGCTCCGGTTTCGTTCGCGCTCGAGAAGCGGTTTCGCAGGCCGGCCAGCGACACCGTAAAGCGGTCCGCGGGCGGGACGCGGAGCCGGCGGATCACCGCGAACTGGGCGACCAGGACGGTCACTGCCGCGAGCGCGCCGACGGTCGAACTGACTGTGAGGCCCCAGTGCGTCAGTGGGAGTGCCAGCACGACGATCGGGACGACCGCGATCGAAAGTCCCAGGCCGAGCGCCAGCCGTTCGACGGCGTCGATACCGCCTGGACGGGCCTCGGCGGCCGCCTGTGGTCCCGGACCCCGTGCCCTGGCCCGAACCGGGAAGAGCATCGAGACGAGCGCGTAGCCCGGCAGGAACGAGACGAACGCCAGCGCGGACAGCAGGCGGAGGCCGCTTCCCGGCGACAGGTTCGTGACGAGCACGTACGCGAGGATCGTCGCGAGCGTGACGAACGCGAGGTCGGTTGGATAGCGACCGACCGCCCCGACGGTGTTCTGGGTCTTCGTGGTGAGACTCATCGATTCCGCCTCCACAGGAGTCGGTCAGGGACACCGGACATACTCGAATCAGTGAATTGCTCGTGGTAGCCGGCCTTTGTTATGGCTGGATTACCATCCTGGAGTCGGTGTCCGCCGTTCGATTCCGCCGTGAAGCGTGGTTGCGGCTGCCGGTCGTCTGATTGTTGACTGTCGACCGTCGGCCGTCGACCAGAGCACGACCAGAGCGTTCGACCTGGAGCGAGTGGGCGGCGCGATTGCGCTCGGCAGCGGTGACCCCGGGGCGGAGTCGGGTGCGTGAGGATCTCGAGAGGGGCCTCGTTTTGACGCCTCGAGCGGCCTCATTCACGTGTCCGTTCGACGGGGACGCTACCCGTCGACGGTGATCACGTCACCCGTTCCTCGTTACACGTCACTCGTCGCTCGTCACTCGTCACTCGTCACTCATCACTCGTCACTCATCACTCGTTGCTCGTCGCTCGTCACTCGTCACTCGTCGCTTACCACTGGCCGACGACCGGAAAATGATGCCGAGGATCGTTCTGGGCGCCGTTCGCCGCTCGCGCCCGACGTCGACGGGTGACGCCAATCGTATCGCTAGACGTCGGTCGTTGACGGCCGCCGTCCCCTAGACGTCGACGTACTGGGCCTCCCAGTCGCGGCGCTCGTTGATCCGATCGAGTCCCTCGTCAGTAATCGCGTAATAGTTCGTTCGCCTGTCGAGTTGTCCCTTTTCGACCAGCTCCTTGTTGACGAGCGTATCGAGGTTCGGGTATAGCCGCCCGTGGTTGATTTCGGAGCTGTAGTACTGTTCGACTTCCTCTTTGACGGTCTGGCCGGACGGACGGTCCGCGCCGGCGATCACGTATAGCAGGTCTCGCTGGAATCCAGTCAGGTCGTGCATTGCTCAATCACATGGACCGTTCCGTTGATTGGATATTTGTTATCCGCATCATACAGCCGTTGCTCGCTCTCGCTCGTATCAACGATCAATATTGTTCCCCAGCTACGTTCGCCTTACGTGCGCGAACTCGGATCGCCCGCTTCCTAGAGCGCCACCCCGTCGTGTTCTCCCGATCTGATCGCGATACCGGGTCGCGAATTTACCGATTACCGCCACGTCGCGTCTGCACGCTCGTCTCGGATTCCCCCTTGTGGCCCGACGCGGTCGAAACCGTGATGCCCGTCTCGCCGATCTCGACCTGGACGCGGTCGACGGTCGACTCGTAGGCCGTCGTATGCGTTCCGTCCGGTTCGAATCGGATGCACTCCGTCAGCAACTCGCTCTCGAGGAGGTTGTTGATCCGTCGATAGATTGTCGCCGACGAGCAGTCGGTTCGTTCTGTCAGCTCTTTCGCCGTCCGTGGCCCTTCGCTGGCAGCGATGAGGATCGTTCGCGCACACTCGTCGCCGAGAACGTCGAGCTGGGCCGCCGGGTTGACTGTCGATTCCGCCGCCGTGTTGTTTACGTGAGTGGACATGTGTGGCATCTCCGTTGTCAGACTGTAATCGGGTCGTGGGGCAGTACCGACGTCAACTGTCGACAGTGACAGGCCATCGGTACGTTCTAACCATCTAACCCGTAAGGAGGACTAGTATTTTATAACGGACAGCCTTATCCAGCGAAGGGCGCCCGTTCCGTCTCGAAAGCTGGAATTTCCCGATGGAAAGCTCGAATTTCGGTTCCCAGTCCCGGCTTCCTGGACCGTGAATTCGAGCGAACCCGGCTAAATCCGGCCGGAGGCCGTCGGTCGGTGAACCCCTTCAATATTGGCCACAGTGGCCCAGACGTCGCGAAAACAGCGAATTAACACGTTCTCATCGCCTTGCCCGGACTGAACAGTCGGCCTCCTTTATTCGGATCTGAACACGTCGCTTGGAGTACTGCTCGAACGTTCCCCCGTTCGGGTGTGGGTACAGCCAGGACGACCGCATCGAATCCCCCTTTCCAATCCATGACAACGACTCGACTCAACTGGACTCCGAACGAATCGTCGGCGACAGGCACGCGGTGTGAGAACTGCGGCACGCACGTGACTCAGCAGTTCGCTCGCGTCTTCGGCGACAACGGCGACGTCGTACACGGCTGCCCGGCGTGTACGACCTATCGCGAGATGCAATCAGGCGGCCATCTTCCTTCTCGTTAACTCGGCTCTCGACCGAGCGATTTCTCCACGACACGGCGATGCGATCGTCGATACGTGTCAGTTCCGGGCGGTTTCGTTCGTCGATATCGTCTAGCACATTTTACATCAGATTGAAGGGTGCAGTACGCGAATTGAGAGGCAGTACGATGGTAGGTGGTGGAATGTCTTCCAGCGATATCCGCTGTCGAGGCAGCTGAATCATGTCGGTACAGCAGAGCCGAACGGGATCGCTCGCCGAGAGCGATGTCTTTCACATTCTCGGTAACGATCGACGGCGAGCGATCGTTCAGTTGCTCGCGGACGAACACGGCCGACTCGACGTTTCCGACGTCGCTTCAGAGATTGCTTCGAGGGAAACCGACGGGAGTTCCGTTCCGAACAATCTCTACAAGAGCGTCTACGTCTCTCTACAGCAGACCCACCTGCCCCAGCTCGAGGAAGATGGCGTCATCGAGTACGATTCCACGGCGAAGACGATCACGCCGGGGCCGAACTTCGAGACGGTCTACGGCTACGTCGACGGCGATCAGTCGACGAACCGATCCGTCCTGGTCGGCCACCTCCTGGTGGGCGTCTTCGGTCTGGTTCTGATCGCGGTGGCCGGCCTCGAGGCACCCCTCGTCTCGAGTATCGATCCCGTGCTCTCGAGCGTGCTGGTCTTGCTCGCAGTGGCGGCGAGCAGCCTGTATCGACTGTTGAGTTGAGAACACGGATGGGGCGAAAAACCCCTCTCGCTGATGGTACCGCCGTGATCACGAGGCGCTTCGACTCTCGAACGACGTGTTCCCGACAGTCTGGAGAGCCATCTCTCTCCAGCGTATTTCAACGGCCGTCGGTCGGGCCCAACCGCGACGGAGAAAGCGATTACCGATAGCCGGCGATCGGTGAATCAGAATCGCCTGGTCGCGAACGGAAGGCTGAATTTGGATCGACTGGACGCGCGATGGGTGATTGCGAGGACCAGAACGAGAACGCAGAGGCCCAGTGCGACGAACGGGAGGAGTCCGGGCGTCAGGGTACCGACGGAAAGCCCGGCCAGGACGGCGACGGCGGCACCGACGACCGAGACCGACGCGTAGTACCAGTGCCAGGGCCGCTGGTTCTCGAGGTCGCGGTCCAGGTACGGCTCGAACGTCTCCTCGTTCGGCAACAACTCGATGCGATGGGCGTCGGGATCCCAGTCGACGATGCCGTGGTCTTCGAGCATCGGCAGGTGGGTCTGGTAGAGCGAGATGTACACGCGCCGACGCTGGGCGCGCGTCACATCGTCGGTCGTCGTGTCGTTTTCCCAGGCGGCGACCTGTTCGACCAGCGGTGCCAGATCGCAGGCTCCGTGATGGCGTTTGAGGTACTGTACCGTCTGTCGTCGTCTGGCGTTGCTGAACACGTCGAACAGCTCCGCCTGTGTAAGCGTGCCATCGGTCATGGTCATCGATGTCCTCGAAACCGCTCCCAGATACACGTCGTCGAGAGACTCACGCACTCAGGTGCCACCGAGTGACACTTTACTATCTCGCGGCTACCGTCTCGAAATCGGCTTGTACCGATCTGATCCGGTGTTTCTCACCAATTTCGAACGGTCACGCACGCGTGAACGTAGATACCACCCGCTCGTCGCCGAAAGGCCGGTCGTCGCTCCGGTCTCGAGCCGACGCCTGGTCGCTCGTAGTGGCGCGCTACCCGCGCTCAGGCCGGGGATAACAAAGCCCGATTACCGGATGATCCTACGTGATTACCCAACCGGGTATCGATCTCTATGTACACTCACCGATATCGACGAACGGACGACCGAACGGCATCGACGACGCGGGGTGACCGGCCGTGGCGGTAACCAACGCGACCTACACGGCGGGCGACCGGTGTTCGATCGACGATGGAGCGGTCGTCGGCTACGGAGTCGACGACGCGTTCGAGCCGACCACGCTGGGTGACGATGCGACAATCCGTCGGGGATCGATCGTCTACGGTGACGTCGTCGTCGGGAACGACTTCACGACGGGCCACGACGTGCTCGTCCGCGAGGAGACGACGATCGGCCACGACGTCCTCCTGGGAACGAAGACGATCGTCGACGGGCGAACCGACATCGGATCGCACGTGAGCATTCAGTCGGCCGTCTACGTCCCGACTGACACGACCATTGGCGACAACGTGTTCGTCGGCCCCGGTGCCGTCCTCACGAACGACCAGTACCCCATCCGGACCGAGGTCGACCTCGAGGGACCGACCGTCCAGGACGGCGCCTCGATCGGCGCGAACGCGACCATCCTCCCCGGTGTCACGATTGGCGAGAACGCGTTCGTCGGGGCGGGGGCGCTGGTGACCGAGGACGTCCCCCCGGACACGCTCGCAATCGGCGCGCCGGCGAAATCGAGAGCCCTCCCGGCACCCCTCGAGGGGCCGAACCGAATCGCATGAGTGGCGACATCTCCATCGCCGACCCCGACCTGGGCGAGGCGGTCTACGATCGGGTTCACGCGATCCTGGAGAGCGGCCAGCTCGCCGATGGCCCCGAAGTCCGCCGGTTCGAGTCCGAGTTCGCCCGCTACTGTGGCGCCGATCACGGCATCGCGACGACGAACGGAACCACGGCGCTCGTCACCGCCCTCGAGGCGCTGGGCGTCGAGGCGGGCGACGCCGTCGTCACCTCGCCGTTCTCGTTCGTCGCCAGCGCGAACGCGATCAGGCTGACTGGAGCGACGCCGGTCTTCGCCGACATCGATCCCGAGACGTACACGATCGACCCCGACGCCGTCGAGGCGGTCGTGCGCGAGCGCGAGGACGTTGTCGGCATCCTGCCGGTCCACCTCTACGGCCTGCCTGCGGCGATGGGTCCGCTTCGCGAGATCGGTGAGGCGCACGACCTGTTCGTCCTGGAGGACGCCTGCCAGGCCCACGGCGCGGCCATCGACGGCGAGCGCGTCGGCAGCCTCGGGGACGCCGCTTGCTTCTCGTTTTACCCGACGAAGAACATGACGACCGGCGAGGGCGGCATGATCACGACCGACAGCGAAGACGTGGCGAACGCCGCTGCGAGCTACGTCAACCACGGCCGGGACGTGACCGGAACCCGCGGCTACGACCACGTCTCCCTCGGCGGGAACCACCGCATGACCAGCCTCGCCGCCGCCATCGGCCGGGCGCAACTCGAGCGCCTGCCGGACTTCACCGAGGCGAGGCGGGCGAACGCGGCGTACTACGACGACGAGCTGGCCGACGTTTCAGTGCAGACGCCGACCGTTCCCGACGGGATAACCCACGTCTACCACCAGTACACCGTCGCGGCGGACGACCGGGACGATCTGGCCGACTGGCTCGATGAGCGCGGTATCGGGACGGGCGTCTACTACCCGACGCCGATCCACCGCCAGCCGGCCTACGAGACGGTGAGCACGGCGGCCGCGACGCTGCCGAACGCCGAACGGGCCGCCGAGCGCGTGCTGTCGCTGCCCGTGCACCCGAACCTCGAGCCCGCCGACCGCGAGCGGGTGGTCGAGGCGATAACTGACTACTACGACTCACAATGACTCGACAGACTACTTCGACCGAGACGGTACGGGCCGGCGTCATCGGCGTCGGTTCGATGGGAGAGAACCACGCGCGCGTCTACAGCGAGTGCCGGGACGTCGACCTCGTCGGCGTCAGCGACCTGGACGAGGCGCTCGCGGAGACGGTCGCCGCTCGCTACGGCACCGCCGCCGTACCGATGGACGACCTGCTCGCGAACTGTGACGTCGTCACCGTCGCGGTGCCGACTCACGCCCATTACGAGACGGTCTCGGCGTGTCTCGAAGCCGGCGTGCACGTGCTGGTCGAGAAGCCGATCGCCGAAACCGTCGATCAGGGCCGCGCCCTCGCGCGGAAGGCCGAGGAGGCCGGCCTCGTCCTGCAGGTCGGCCACGTCGAGCGGTTCAACCCGGCCGTCGACACCCTCGAGTCGGTCATCGCCGACCTGGACGTGATCGCCGTCGAGGCCGAGCGTCTCGGCCCGCCGGTCGACCGCACGGCGACCGACGGCGTCGTCCTCGACCTGATGATCCACGACATCGACGTCGTCGGCTCGCTGCTCGAGTCCCGTCCCGAGGTAGTCTCGGCGACGAGCACCGACGATGGCCAGTACGCGACGGCGACGATGATGGCCGACGACGTGATCGTCTCGCTGACGGCGAGTCGCCGCACCCAGAAGAAGGTGCGACGGCTCACGGTGACCGCCAGCGAGTGCCTCGTCGAGGTCGACTACCTCCAGCAGTCGGTGCTGATCCACCGGGATTCCTACCCCGAGTACGTCACCGACGAGGGGACGAACCGCCACCGCCACGAGAGCGTCGTCGAGCGCCCGCGCGTCGAGAACGGGGAACCGCTCAAGCGCGAACTCGCGTCGTTCGTCGACGCCGTGCGAACCGGTGGCGAGCCGGTGGTCACCGGCGAAGACGGCGTCGCCGCCCTCGAGATGGTCGAGCGAATCGACCGATTCGTCGCCGACGAGGATCAGGAGGTGGTTGCTCGATGAGTCGGGCGACGACGCCCCTGTACGGTTCGGGAGATACCGAGGCCGCGAAGCGACGGGCGCTGACGAACGGGTCGGTCCCGGTCGCGGTCTACGGTCTCGGCAAGATGGGCCTCCCGCTCGCCGCAGTCTTCGCCGAGGTGACAGGCGCGGTGACCGGTGTTGACGTCGATCCGGACGTCGTCGAGTCGGTGAACGCCGGCCGAAGCCACGTCGGCGGCGAACCTGGTCTCGACGACCTGGTGGCCGAGCAGGTCTCGCAGGGTCGACTACGGGCGACGACCGACGGGGCTGCCGCCGCCAGCGAGGCGCGCGTCCACGTGATCATCGTCCCGACGCTGATCACCGAAGCCGACGAACCGGACCTCTCGATTATCGAGGCGGTCCTGGACGACGTCGCCAGCGGCCTCGAGCCAGGCGACCTCGTGATCGCGGAATCGACCTTGCCACCGGGCACCTGTCGGGACGTCGTCGCCCCGTTTCTGGCGGAGCGAAGCGGCCTCGAGCCCGGTACCTTCGGCGTCGCGTTCTGCCCCGAACGAACCGCCTCGGGGACGGCTCTGCGGGACATCCGCGGGCAGTACCCGAAGGTCGTCGGCGGCGTCGACGAGGCGAGCGGGCGGGCGGCTGCGCTGGTCTACGACGAACTCTCGGACAACGCGGTCCACCTGGTCTCGGACGCGACGACGGCGGAAGCCGTCAAGGTGTTCGAGGGGGTCTACCGCGACGTCAACATCGCGCTGGCGAACCAGTTCGCGGGCACCGCCGACGACCTCGGGATCTCGGTGCGCGAGGCGATCGAGACGGCCAACCACATTCCGATGTGTCACCTGCACGACCCGGGTCCGGGTGTCGGCGGTCACTGCATCCCCTACTATCCACACTTTCTGCTCGCCCAGACCGACGCCCCGCTCTCGATGGTCGAACTGGGCCGCGAGATCAACCGCGAGATGCCCGCGCGCACGGTGTCGATGCTCGAGGCTGCGCTCGACGGTACAGGCACGGATGCGGGTACGGACGAAAGCGAAAACGAACGCGATAGCCACGGGGAGGAACCCGACAGCAGCCTCGAGGACGCGACGGTCCTCGTCCTCGGGTTCACCTACCGACCGGGCGTCGAGGAGACGCGCGCCTCCCCCGCCATCGGCGTCGTCGAGTCCCTCCGCGAGCGCGGCGCCGAGGTCTGGGGTTGTGACCCGCTAGTCGACCCGGCCGAGTTTGGCGCTCGAGCGATCGACGTCCAGGACCTGGCATCGGGCCCGGCGTTCGACGCGGCGATTCTCGTGACGCCCCAGGACGACTTCGAGCGGATTCCGTGGGCCAACCTCGAGCGGATGGTGGTCCTGGACGGCCGGGATGTGCTCTCGCTGTCGGGCACGGACCACCGCGTCGTCACGCTCGGTGGTGCGCGCGATGGCCGACCGACGGTCGTCGACGGCGACGTGCCGACCGATACTGGCACCTCGACGATCGGCCGTCCGGCGGCGTTCGACGCGACCGGGCGGTAGCCCGCGCTTTTCGTCGATCGAAAGGTCCACAGGTACCGGTTAGCCGACCGCGAGCGATCGTAGCCGGTCCCGACCCGCTGGAAGTCGCAGAATAACGAAACCACCGATAGTCGTCCGTGCGTTCATGAACGAACTGTTCGCGCTCGAGCGAGCTGACGGCCGGCACGCGGCCTCGATCTCGAGGGATCGGCAGAGGTCGCCGTGAAGACCGTCGTTTTCGCGTTCGAGGGCGTGACGAACCGACACATCGAGCGCTTCGCCGACGCGATGCCGACCGTTTCCGACCTCCGAACCCGCGGCGTTTCGGGGTCGCTCGAATCGACCGTTCCGGCCAGTCCGGCGAGCGCCTGGACGTCGGTCCTGACGGGGACCGATCCGAGTTACCACGGCGTCTTCGACGACGTCGTCCGCGCGAACTACCCCGACGGCGACCGCCGGCCAGCCTCCGCGGTCGACGTTCGCCGGCCGCCCCTCTGGGCGTACCTCACCGGCGAGGGAGCCTCCACGGTGGCCTGTGGATTGCCGATGACCGATCCACCGGGACCGGTGACCGGTGTCGTGGTTCCTGGACGGCGCCCCGCGCGATCGGTCGACGGCCGTACACCGGATGCCCCCGCGGACGCGAGACTCCCGTCCGGTTCACCCGATTCACCGTGGACGCTCCAGGACCTCGAGGATCCGGCCGATGTGCCGACGCTCCTCGAGACGAGACGTCGCCTCGCCTGCGACCTGCTCGACGGCGAGTCCTGGGAGCTGGCGCTCGTCCACGTTCCGATCGCCGATCCGGACCTCCTCGGGGCCGTCGACGCTGACGCCGGCGACCGCGCTCTCGAGGCTGCGTGCCGGGCCGCGGACCGACTCGTCCTGGACGTCCTCGAGATTGCTCCCGAGGAATCGACCGTTATCGGGTGTTCGCCGCTCGGCGTCGAGCGCTCGCGAGGATACCGCGTCCACGTCAACGAGGGGCTCGCCGATCACGACCTGCTCGAGCGGAGCGCGTGGGACAGGGGGTGGCGATTGCCGGGGGCCCTCGAGTCGATACTGGGCGTCGTCAGGGGCTCGTTCGGCGGCGACGAGAACGGGAGCCGTCGGGACGGCGACGGGTACCGATGGGCGACCTCGGAGGCGTTCTTCCCGAGTGCGACCGGCGCGGGTGTCCGCCTCAACGTCGCCGGGCGGGAACGCTACGGTCGGGTCGTCAACTCGACGTACGAGGAGACCCGCTCGCGAGTGCTCGAGGCGCTGGCCGGCCTCGCGGACCCGAACGGGAACCCAGCCTTCGAGTTCGCCTGTCGACGCGAGCACCTCTACGGGGGGCCGTTCGCCCGCGAGGCACCCGACGTGCTCGTCTCCACGGCGGGGACGGACTGCACGGTGTCGGCCGCTCCCGCGGAACGGCGGTTCACGCGATCCGAGGGCGTGACGCGAACGGATGTCGGGACGTTCTTCGCGGCCGGGCCGACGATCCAGGAGTCCGCGGAACCGGCCTGCCTCACCGCCGCGGACGTCGCGCCGCTGGTGATGGCGACGCTGGGCCGCCCGGTTCCCAATCTGATGACCGGGCGCGATCCGTCGGCGCTGACGACCGCTCCCGTCGGCTACGGCACGTACGCGAACGTTGCTCACGGCACGGCCTGCGACGATCCCACGTTCGACGACACGCTCCTGGGGGAGCGCCTCGAGGAGTTCGATTACCGATAGTGGCGTTCCAGGCCTGAATTGATGGGTGACACAATAGCGTTCATCCGGTTTTACGCACCAGTCGACGCCTGGAAGGGGACTGGTCTCGCTCGAGGCCGAGGTCTCCCTGGCAGTCGAACTACCGGTCGCCCGGTTCGAACGCCTCGAGCGCGTCCTCGGTCACGCCCTCCCGGGAGAGCAGCGTCAGGAGGTCGTCGGGTTCGATTTCGGTGTCGCCACGAGGGGTCAACACGGCGTCGTCGCGCTCGATAGCGATCACGAGCACGTCGTCGGCGAGAACGCCCTCTCTGGCGGCGCGCTCGAGGGAGAGCCCCGCAATGGGAGCCGATTTGGCGACGGTCACCTCGACGACCTCGGCGCCGCCGGTCAGACTGATGTAATCGGAGAGGGGCTGTGGCGTCCGGTCGTCGGGGCCGAAGGGGCGGTAGGCCTGATAGTGTTCGGCCTGGAGTAAGTCCTCGTCCTCGATGTCGATCCCGAGGGAGGCGATCTCGCGGGCGATTCGGCGCAGGTCGTTCGTGTCCGTGCCGACGGCGAGCACGTGGAGGTTTCGCCGGCCGGTCATGAGCTCGCGGACGTTGATCACGCCGGGAATCAGCCGTACCTGGTGGGCCATGCGCTCGCGGTCGTCGACCGGGGCGTTACAGAGGTAGAGGTTTCGCAGTCGCCCGTCGCCGCGCTCGAAGTCGACGTTGGCGTGGTATCCCTCGATCACGCCCGCCTCCTCGAGTTGACTGATTCGATTGCGGATCGTCGCCGCGGAAACGCCCACCTCGTCGGCGATCATCGGCGCCGAGATGGACCGCGCGTCCTCCATGAGGGCGTGGATGATGCGCCTGTTGACCTCGTCCAGACGAATGTCCATACGGTCCGTTCACGCGACAGTATTAAGGAGACTGTGTTTCGATCCCGCGAGCGTCAGTCGATGGGGTACTCGACGATCTCGTCGTGGTCGCAGTGGGGACACCGACTCGTCTTCGGATCGACCGTCGTCCCACAGTTTCGACACTCGTAGACGACCGTCGTCGGCCCGTCCACGTGGGCGCCGCGTGGCGCGTCGGGTGACTCCGGCTCGGCGTCCGTCCCCGGCAGGAGTCCAGTAAATATATCGGAGAGTGACATTGATCGTCCTGACAGCCGCTTCTATGTTCACCAGTATAAGCGTTTCGTCGACTATCGATAGGTGGTATATATATGCCGTTGCTGGAACCGAAATATTGGCGGACTCGAGTTCGTCAACCGGCTCGAGTGTGACCCACGTCTGACGGACCCTGCTCGACGCTCGGGGTCGACGGACCTGTCTCGAGTCGCGTCCGGCCGGGCCCGAAATCGGGAGCGACTCGATCCAGGCGGGCGGCCCCCTCGAGGCGAAGGCCGTTCCTAACAAAGCGCATTCCCGGTGGCCTCTCGGTCGAATGGACGTACTCACGCTGACGAACGCCGCGGATGCGCCGTTTCTGAACCAGCAACAGGCTGCCCTCGAACGACGCGGCGTTCGATTCGAGACGCTGTCGGTCGCCGGCGACGCGACCGGTGAGAACGCTCGCGGGCCGCGCGAGTACCTCCGGTTCTTTCGGACGGTGCGTCGCGAACTGGATCGCGAATACGACCTGATCCACGCCCACTACGGGCTCACGGCCCCAATGGCGCTCGCCCAGCGACGCGTGCCGGTCGTCTGCTCGCTCTGGGGATCGGACGTCCACGGTCCCGTCGCACCCGTGAGTCGCTTCTGTGCACCCTTCTGTGACGAGGTAATCGTCATGTCCGAGGCGATGGCCGACGCGCTCGGTCGAGAATGTCGCGTGATCCCTGACGGCGTCGACCTCGAAACCTTCCGGCCGGGGTCACAGGCGGCCGCTCGGGACCGCGTCGGCTGGCCCACCGACGAGCACACGGTCCTGTTCCCCTACGCGCCCGACCGGTCGGTGAAGAACTATCCGCGGGCGAAACGGATCGTCGACCGAGCGGCCGACCGACTCGAACGCCCCGTCTCCCTGCGAACGATTTCGGGCGTCGACCACGACGAGATGCCCCACTACATGAACGCCGCCGACGCCCTCCTGGTGACCTCCCACAGCGAGGGCTCGCCCAATGCCGTCAAGGAAGCGATGGCCTGTGACCTCCCGGTGGTCGCCGTCGACGTCGGCGACGTCCGCGAGCGCCTCGAGGACGTCTCTCCCTCGTGCGTGGCCGACGCGGACGCCGTCCTGGTCGACGGCCTGACCACGATCCTCGAGTCGGGCGCCCGGTCGAACGGCCGGAAGGCCGCCCGCGAGGTGAGCCTGGAGCACACGACCGACGCCATCCTCGAGGTCTACGAGTCGGTGACGGGTCTCGAGCGAATAGACCAGCGGCGAACGCGAGTGACGCGGTCCTGAGCGCGGGTCGCGTAGTCTCGAGCGCGTGCCGGTAGCACGGTCCCGAGCGCAGGCGATCGTGGACGCGTAAGCGGTCCCTACCGGAATCTAAAACTATCGTTTCTATAGTTATATCCTGACTATCATCGACAGGCCAGCCGCGTCACGGTCTCGAAGAGTTCCCGCTTTCGCTCGCGAACCTGGATTAGTCGTCGCCACCGACCGCCTGCGTGACGCTCGTCTCGAGTCCGTCCGCGTTCTCGCGTTCGGCGGCGTCCTCAGTCGACTCGCTGACTCGAGCGGCGACCTCGTCCATCGTCTCCACGGTGAGGTCGGTCTCTCGACGCTGCCGGTCGATATAGGCGAGGATCGCCCGCATCCGCTCGTCGTCGCGATCAGTCGTGAGGTTGTTCGGGTGGAGCCAGAGGTGACAGAGTCGGTCGTCGTCGGCCGCGACGGCCTGGTCGATCGCCCGGCGGGCCGTCACGACCATCGGATCGGCCCAGACGGACTCGGCGACCGTCCTGGAGACGCCCTCGAACCCGAAGCAAAACAGCGAGGCCGGCACGTTCACCAGGCCGTGCTCCTCGACCGTCGGTTCGACCAGCACCGAGCGCCCGCCCAGGCCGGTCTCCAGGACTGCCCGGAATCCCTCCGGCGTCGGCGTTCGGCCCCGGTAGGCGGTGAAGCCGGCCTCGGCGAGCGCCGCCCGGTGGCCGACGTCGTTTCGCGGGTAGACGAACGACGAGCACTCGAGGCCCCACTCGTCGGCCAGTTCGAGCGCCCGTTCGAACTCGGCGCGGGCCAGATCCCGATCGGTGCTCGGCGCGCCGAAGAGGATGTGGGAGAACGAGTGGCTCGCGAACTCGTGGTCGACCGGCGACTCGAGCACGGAACGGACCAGGTCGGGACCGAACCGGAGGTCGGGGCGATCCTTCCAGTCGGTCCGCTCGCGCTCGAACCAGCCTGCCGGGGCGGGGTGGTCGACGTGGCGGCCGTCGCAGTCTTCGAGCATGAGGTGGCCGACGACGGCCCACGTGGCGGGGACGTCGTAGGCTTCGAAGGCCTCACAAAGGGCGTGCCAGCCGCGTCGGCAGTGCTCGATGCGGTGGGCCGGCGGCGGGTGGAGGTCGAGAAATCCCCAGCCGAGTTCGGCGTCGACCGAGACGACGACGCTACCCACGACGATCACCTGCCACCCGCTCGCGGTCGCGACTCGGAGCGTCGACGGGAGCGAACATGCCTGGTGGATTCTCTCGTAACGGTTTTGTTATGGGCGGCCTGCCGCCGCGCTGTGGTCGCTTGCGCTCGGACGGGTTGGAACGACCACCTCAGGTGTGCTTCCCACCGAATCCCGCGGTAGTACCCATCGAGTGAACCGTCTCGAGCGAGCGACTGTGTTCCGTTCGTGGTGGTTTCCCGACGGCAGTCGCTGGATAACAAAGGCGTCAGTACGCCATGTCACCGACAGCAGGCGTCACCGACGCCTTGAGTATCATCATGAGCGGATCTACATCGACGACGGCGTCCGAGCGAGCGTTCGTTCTCGGGCTCGACGGCGTCCCCTGGAACTTGATCGAACGCTGGACCGACGAGGGCGCGCTCCCGAACTTCGCCCGACTGCGCGAGGAGGGAGCGTCCGGCCCGCTCGACAGCACGCGGCCGGCGACGACGCCGCTGGCGTGGCCCTCGATCGCAACCGGAGTGTGGCCCGATAAACACGGGATTTACGGGTTCCAGCAGCTCTCTTCATCGTACTCACACCAGATGTACACCAGCCGGGACTGCAAGCAGCCGCCGCTGTGGGAGCAACTCGGCCCCGCGGTCGTCGGCAACGTCCCGATGACGTATCCGGCGACCGAGATCGACGGTGAGGTGGTCACGGGGATGATGACGCCCTCGCTCGAGCACGACTTCACCCATCCGCCGGAACTCGCCGACGAAATCGTCGACCGGATTCCCGACTACCAGATCAGTCTCAACTACCCCGACTACGCCGACCGCCTCGACGAGTTCGAGGTTGCGGTCTCGGACATCCTCCGGAAGCGCCGGGAACTGATGCGATTGCTGATGGAGCGTCGGGACGACTGGGAGCTGTTCTTCTTCGTCTATACCGCGCCCGACCGCTTCCAGCATCTCATCTGGGACGAAGACCGCATCCTGGAGCAGTACCGTGCGCTCGACGACATTCTCGGCGAGGTGATGGACTACACCGACAAGCACGACGCCGACCTCTACGTGGTCTCCGACCACGGGTTCGGCCCCATCGACGAACTCGCCTACCCGAACCACTTCCTGGAGCGGGAGGGGTACCTCTTCGAGGAGGAAGACGACGGGACCCGGGGGGCGCTCGCGAGCCTGGGTATCTCCCGGGAACGCGTCTCGAGTGCGCTAAACCGGGTCGGAATCTCCGAGGAGTTCCTGGTCTCGAAGGTGCCGCGCCGGTTGCTCGACTCCGTCGCCGAGCAGATCCCCGGCCAGCACGCCCTCTACGACGTGGACTACGAGCGAACCGTCGCGTTCGTCCACGACGCTGGCAACCTCTACGTCAACGACTCGGATCGGTTCGACCACGGCGTCGTCTCGCCGCGGGAGATCCCGGCGCTCAAGGCCGAACTCACCGACCTCTTCGAATCGATCACCGACGACGCGGGCGAGCGCGTCTTCGTCGTCTACGACGGCGACGACCTCTTCCCGACGGATCCCGACTCGCCGAACCTCATCGTCAACGGGACGAACCGCTACGAGGGGCGCAACGGCGTCACCGACGAACCGTTTGGCGACCCGTCGCCGACCGCCGCGAGCCACCGCCCCGAGGGAATCATGCTCTGTCGCGGCCCCTCGATAGAACCCGGGGCGACGCTGCGGGGTGCACGGGTCGTCGACGTCGCCCCCACGCTGCTCCACGGCATCGGCAAGCCCGTCCCCACGAATGCCGACGGGCGGGTTCTCTTCGACGCGTTCCGCCCGGACGCCGAACCGACCGGAACCAAGGTCGCCCGCCAGGATGTTTCGAGCGAGCGTGACCAAGAGAGCGTCAACGATGACTTTTCGGGCGTCGAGGACCGATTGAAGGGCCTCGGCTACATGGAGTGACCGATCTCGGAATCGAGTCCTCGGAACGCAACGTCGGTAACGTCACCGTAACCCGGTTGCATGCATGTCCGGGAACCGATATATAGGTTCCAATTCGTACCTGGTAACGCAATGAAACCAGTTTGCAACTACGGATCGAACCGCCCCACGACCGCCCGCGACCTCGAGGTGAGCGCCTGATGTTCGAGTCTGCCGGCGCCGACGTGGCGTTCCTGCTCGCGCGCGTGATCTTCGGTGGCGTCCTCGCGTTCATGGGATTCAACCACTTCCTCGACGTCGAGGGGATGGCCGGCTACGCGGAGTTCAAGGGCCTGCCAGCACCGAAAGCATCCGTTGTGCTGAGCGGAGTCCTCCTCGTCCTCGGCGGGCTCTCGCTCGTCGCGGGCGTGTTCCCCGCTATCGGAGCCGGCGCGCTCGCGGTATTCCTCGTCGTCTCGGCGCTGAAGATGCACGACTTCTGGAACGCCGAGGGCGAAGAGGCCCAGAACGAGATGACGGCGTTTCTCAAGAACGTCTACGGCGCCGGTGCGGCCCTCGCGTTCCTCGCGGTCAGCAATGCCGCCTGGCCCTATGCGCTGAACATCGGGCTCTAGGCACTCGAGAGCGACGGGTACGACGTTCATCGGATGAGCTGGTCGATCCCGTTCCGAGCACGTCCGCCGAACTCGAGCAGCACCATACTGATGGGTAAATGACACCTATTCTTACGCTGCTCTAGAAGTAATTCAGGAGTGACTGTATGCGGATTAAATAAGAACGATACGTAACAACACAGTATTATATGGCGGAATATTGATGCTTGGCCGTCAGACAATCACTGTCGTGTTACACAGTGAAACGGCGCACCTTCATTAAAACTGTCACGAGCACGCTCGCGGGATTGGCTGCGACCCAACCCACGCAGGCCGCAGATTCCGCCCTCGACTGTGGCGTCTGGTACGACGCCGAGATCACACGCGTCGTCGACGGCGACACCTTCGACGTCTACGTCTACGAAACCGGCAAGGAGTACAACGTCCGCACACTCGGGCACGACACGCCCGAGAAAACCGGCAACACGAGTTACGAGATGATCGAGGAGTGGGAGTTCATCGAGGACGAGGCGCACCTCGAGCACTGGGGCAACGAGGCGACTAACTTCGCCGAGGCGGAGCTCCCTGCGGGCTCGGCGTGCCAGGTCCAAGTCGACTGCGCCTCCGAGGAGATCGACCAATTCGGCCGTCTCCTCGCGAAGATAAGGTACGATCGGGACGGCGACGGGACGTACACGGTTTACAACAAACTCACCCTCGAGGAGGGGTATGCCCGAGTGTACGCTGCAAGCCTGACGAACACGGACGAGTACCTCGAGGCCCAGGAGGCCGCCCGGGCGGCCGGGCGCGGGCTCTGGGTCGCCGACGACGGGTACGTCTCGGAGTGGCGAAACGACGACGTCGCGGCAACGTTTCACCCGCACACCTCGAGCGTCAGGACGACGGACGGCCCCGTCCCTGACTCGCGAGTACCGGTCTGGGCGGAGGACACCGCCGTCCAGGAGAACACCACCGCGAGCACCGTCGACTACGACTCGATTCCGATGGTCGGCGTCGACGAATCGCACAACCTCGCGTACTTCGGCGGCTGTACGATCAACGAACGCTGGGAGGGCGAGTCGGCCGACCTGAACCACTTCACGTTCGTCACGAACCTGATCGACCACCTCCACGACAGCGACGATCCCTCCGGGCCGGTGCTGGTCGACGGCGGCCACCGAACCTTCGAGCAGGACAACGCGGTTTCGGCGGAGGACACTGCGTACTACCAGCGCCACCTCGAAGGGCTCGGTATCGAACTCCACAGCATCAACGCCTACGGGAACGGACGTGGGTACAGCCTGTCGGATGCTCGCGCGCTCGTCGCTTCCTGTAGCCCGGAGGCGTGGACCGGGGCGGAAATCGCGGAGGTACAGGAGTTCGTCGACCAGGGTGGCGTCGTCCTCCTGCTGGGCAGCGGCAGCGAGACCGCTGGGGAGCGAGCCAACCTCGACGACCTCGCTGCGGGCCTCGGATCGGATCTCCGGCTCAACTACGACGACGTTCGCGACGACACGAACTACGCCGGCGATAGTCGAAAACTCCTCCAAACGGGGCAGCTGAACACGACCGACTTCGACCTCTGGTCGGCTTACGAGAGCGGCAAAGGTGTTCGAACGGATGTCTTGCGTGCGTCGCCAAACGATCCCGGCGCCGACGCGGATCACGAGTGGACGCTCGCTGACCCCGCCGACGAGTTCGCCGGCGAGCTCGATACGATCACCGTCGACTACCCCGACGGGACCAGTCTGGACGGCCTCACGAACGACGACGTGACCGTCTACCTGGACCGAGACAGCGACGGGACGGTCGACGAGATTCCGGTCAACGCCGATTCCTACGCTGGGAGCACCGCTACCTTCGACCTCGACGGTCGGTACAATACCTCGGTCGAGGGCGAGGTTCGCGTCGAGGTCGCCGGCGTCACGAATCCAAAGTCGGGCGAGTACGTCGCGGCGGAGACGCTCGAGGGCGACGATTACCTCTCGATCGACGTCGAGTACAACGTCACCGAGTTGCGGGCCGCGACAGATTCGGCCACTCGCGTCGGCGACGCGTCGGCGACGCTGAACGGAACGCTCGAGGACCTCGACGGCGCGGACTGGGGCGAAGTGTACTTCGAGTGGGGGCCGGCGGGCGACTTCGTGAACACCACTCCCTCCCGCTTACTCGAGGAAACGGGATCCTTCGGCGAAGAGATCGACGGTCTCGAGGCTGGTCGGGAGTACGAGTTCCGTGCCGTCGTCGAATCGAACCACGGCTACACGGCCTACGGTTCCGTGCGGTCGTTCACCGCCCAGAGCGACGTTCGATCCGACGTCCTCGAGGCCGATCCGAACACGGCCGGCGCCGAGTCCTATCACACCTGGACGCTCGCAGACCCCTCGGGTGACTTCGACGGCGAGGTGGACGCCATCGCGGTCGATTACCCCGACGGAACCAGTCTGGATGGCCTCACGAACGACGACGTGACCGTCTACATGGATCGATACGGCGACGGCACGGTCGACGAGATCGCCGTCAACTCCGACGAGTACGGTGGAAGCGCGGCGACCTTCGACCTCAACGGCGTCTACAATACGTCGGTCGAGGGCGAGGTTCGTGTCGAGATCGACGGTGTGACCAATCCCGATTCAGGAGAGTACGTCACCAACGAGACGCTCGACGGGGAGGACTACCTCTCCGTGGACGCCGAATTCGTCGTGGACTAGTCGGCCTCTAGAGTGACCCGTTCACGATGACCGGCGTCACTCGAGGTCGGCACCAATCGCGTCTTCGACCGACGAAAACCCGTCCTCGCGGAGCAATTCGAGGAGCCCACGATTGATCTCCTGGGCCGTCGACGGCCCGTTGTAGACGAAACCGGTGTAGAGTTGCACCAACGAGGCCCCGGCGCGGATCTTCTCGTAGGCGCGCTCGGCGGAGTCGACGCCGCCGACGCCGATAATGGGCACGTCGGTGTTCGACGCCAGGAGGCGAACGACGTCCGTCGATCGGTCCCGCAGCGGAGCACCGCTCAGCCCGCCCCACTCATCGCGCTCGGGCGAGTGCAGTCCGTCGCGCCCGGTCGTCGTGTTCGTCGCGACGATTCCGTCGACCCCCTGGGCCTCGACAATTTCGAGCAACTCGAGGACCGACTCCTCCGGCGAATCGGGACCGATCTTCACCAGGAGGGGGACGTCGGCGTCGTTCTCGGCGTGGAGGGTCTCGAAGATGGCCTCGATGTGCTCGGGCGAACTCTCGTCGAACTCGTCGGGCGTGTTCGGACAGGAGACGTTGACGACGACGTAGTCGGCGAACGGTGCCAGTCTGGTAAACACGCGGCGGTAATCCTCGATCGCCTCGCGCTCGCTCGAGATGTTCATCTTCCCGACGTTGACGCCGAGGGGAATCCGAGGCGTGCCGTCAGCTTCTAGCCGTTTTCGGACTCGATCCATCCCGTCGCCGTTGAATCCCATTCGGTTGACCATCGCCTCGTCCTCCTGGAGGCGGAACAGGCGTGGGCGTTCGTTGCCGGTCTGGGCGTACGGCGTCACGGTGCCAATTTCGACGAAACCGAATCCGAGGGCGGTCAGGGCGTGCGTGCACTCGGCGTTCTTGTCGAAGCCCGCGGCCACGCCGACGGGGTTGGGGAACGTCGACCCCAGGCAGTCGACCTCCAGGGCGGGGTGTTCGTACCGGTAGGCCGACTCCAGGGCCCACCTGGACGGTCGCGTCGACTGGGCTGCCCGGAGGAGCGTCTTCCCGGCGTCGTGAGCCGTTTCGGGCGGCAACGCGAACGCCAGCGGCCGGAGCCGCGAGTACAGCGTCATCGAGTATCGACTCCTACTTTAGTGGGAAAACACCTAAAAGACTCGAAACCACAATCCTGGAAACGCGTTCCGGAACCCGAAAAATTCCCCGTGCTATCTGGCGGATAACGAAATAGTTTTCCTCCGGCTACCGCTTGAGTCGACTATCAGACAACAGCGCCATGAGTAACGAATATCGTACGCGCTCGAGCGTCGTCTTCGGGGCCGGATCAGGGGCTGAAACCAGGGCGACTCGAGCGGGTCGCCCGCACGGGCGTTCGATCGGAGGGAACCGCCGTGGCGGCTGACCGCCTGCTCGTCCCGCTCTCTGAGTCGTCTACCGTCCGCCAGACGGTTGCCTACGCGGTCCAGTCGAGCCTCGAGTCCGACCCCGAGGAACTCGTCTGTCACCTCGTGGTCGCCGTCCCCTTCGAGGCTGACGTCCCCGAGGAGCGCGCGGAACTCGAGGCCGCCGAGCGCTTGCTCGAGCGGGCAGCGACGTGGGTCGGCGAGGACACCGATGACGTCGAGGTGACCGTCACCGTCGAGACGGCCATCATCGGCGCCGACGAGTACCTCTTCGGCCCGAAGGACTACGCCAACGCGTTCGCGGCCTACGCCGAGACGCACCACCTCGATCGACTCGTCCTGGATCCGGAGTACCAGCCCGGGGCGACCGCGCCGCTGCTGCAGCCGCTGGAGCGCGAACTCGCGCGAATCGATCTGCCCTTCGACGAAGCGCCGGTCGACCGACCGGCCCAGCACGCACGATTCGTCAGTACCGGCGGCTGGCGTCGCTTCTTCGGCCTCTTCGGCATCTCGTTCGTGTTCTACCTTGTCCTCGGCGACCCGACCTACTGGTTCGACCTCGTCACCGGCGTCGCCGTCGCCGGCATCGTCTCGCTGACGCTCTCGCAGGTCACGTTCATCCGCGAACCGTCGATCAAGCGCGGCCCCGTGCTGTTGATTCGCTTTCTCCTCTACGTTCCGTACCTCCTCTTCGAGATCATCAAGGCCAACGTGGCCGTCTCGATCACCATCCTTCGGCCCTCGATGCCGATCGAGCCGACGATGACGCGCGTCGACGCCCGCGTCAAGAGCGGCCTGCCACTGCTCGCGTTGGCCAACAGCATCACGCTCACGCCAGGGACGCTGACCGTTCGGGCGAACGACCAGTCGCTGGTCGTTCACACGCTGATCCCCGCCGCGCAGGCGGACCTCTTCGACGGCGGTCTCGAGCGAGCAATTCGGTTCGTCTTCCACGGCCGACAGTCCGCGGCCATCGCGTCGCCTCGAGAACGGGGGGATGCCGAGGTCGTCTATCCGGAGCCCGCTCGCGTCGCCGACGCGGACGCGGATAACGCTGACACGGACGCTGACGTTGATTCGCCCACCGAAAGAGGTGACGAACGATGATGCCGACCGACCTCAGCGAGATCTTCCTCGTCGCTGCCGCGGTGTTCGTCGTGCTCGCCATCGTCATGTTCTACCGGGCGGTCGCCGGCCCGACGACCCAGGACCGTCTCCTCGCGGTCAACGTCCTCGGGACGAACACGGTCGTCATCCTCGCCCTGCTCTCGGTGGCACTCGAGCAGCCGTGGTACCTCGACATCGCGCTGATCTACGCCCTGTTGAACTTCCTGATGGCAATCGCCATCTCGAAGTTCACCGTCGAGCGAGGTGGGGTACTGTGATCGAAACGATCCGCTTCTGGGCCATCGTCGGCCTCGTCGGTGCGGGCGTGTTCTTCACGCTCGTCTCCGCGGTTGGCGTCATCCGCCTTCCAGACGTCTACACGCGCGCGCACACGGCCTCCCAGACGGACACCCTCGGCGCGGGCTTCACGCTCGCGGCAGTCGCGCTGGCGCTCGGGTGGCAACACGCGACGGCGTACACCGTCCTCCTGCTGTTCTTCGTGTTCGTCACGAACCCGACGGCCGCCCACGCCATCGCGCGATCAGCCTCCGACGTCGGTATCGACCCGTGGACCGCCGACGACGCCCGCGAGGACACCCGCGACGACACGGGAGGTGACTCGCGATGAGCGCCGTCGCCTACACCCTCGCGGTGTTCGTCTTGCTGTCGGCCGTCGCGACCGCGCTGTTCCGGGACGTCCTCTCGGTCATCGTCGTCTTCGGCGCTTACAGCCTGGGGATGGCGATTCTCTACGCCTTCCTGCTGGCGCCCGACGTGGCCATGACCGAGGCCGCCATCGGTGCCGGCGTGACGACGGTGCTCCTGTTGCTCACCATCGCCCGGACGGCCCGCCCGACGACCGAGGACCGCTTCGAGTCGATTCACGTACCCTCACTCGTCGTCGTCGGGGCGTTCGTCCTCGTGCTCGTGACGGCAGTCCTGCCCGAAATGTACGCCGTCGGCTCCCAGGAGGCGCCCATCTGGGCGAACGCCGAGGTGACCCAGGCGTACCTCGAGTCGGCCTACGATGACACGGGAGTCGAAAACGCGGTAACGGCCGTCCTGGCGGCCTACCGTGGCTTCGACACGTTCGGGGAGGCGGTCGTCGTCTTCGCGGCGGGAATCGCCACCCTGCTCGTCCTGAAACGGGAGGTGTTCGTCTGATGAGCGATCGAGAACCCGTCAACGGCGGGTTCGAGGACACCTACACCGAGAGCCAGGTGATCCTCGTGGCGGTCAGGATCATCGCCCCGTTTACGCTCACCTACGGCCTGTTCATGGCCCTCCACGGAGCGGACACGCCCGGCGGGAGCTTCCAGGGCGGCGCCATCGTCGGCGTCACGATCCTCATGATCGCCTTCGCGTTCGGCATCGAGCCGACCCGGCAGTGGCTCACAAACAGCGCCATCGTCGCCCTCGTGACCGGAGGCGTCGCCGTCTTCGTCGGGATCGGCCTCGCGACCATCGTCCTGGACGGGGCGTTCCTCGAGTACGAGCGCTTCGAGACGATCGGCATCGCCGGCAAGTGGGGAATGGAGGCCATCGAGGTCGGCGGCATCGCCCTGATCGTCTCGGGCGTGATCGTCACGCTGTTCTTCGCGACGGCGGCCGGCTTTGGGACCAACGGACTCGACGACGAGACGGAGGGATCCACCGATGATTGAGTTACTTGCAAGCCACTACATCTACGGCCTGGTGTTCGTCGTGCTCGGCATCGGGCTCTACATGACCATCGCCAGCCAGAACCTCGTGAAGAAGCTGATTGGCGTCAATCTGTTTCAGTCGGCGATCTTTCTGTTCTTCGTCGCCACGGCCTACGTCGAGGGCGGGCGGGCGCCAATTCTCCACACGGGCACGGACGCACCGCTCGCGAGCCCGCTCCCGCAGGTGATCGTGCTCACCGCCATCGTCGTCGGCGTCGCGTTGACGGCGGTCGGCCTCGCGCTCATCGTCCGCATTCACGGCGAGTACGGGACGCTTCGGGAGGACACCCTCCGGGAGGTGCGCACCGATGAGTAGTCTCGAGACGCTCGTCGTCTTGCTGATCGTCGCGCCGATCCTGCTGTCGCTGGCGCCGATCGCGCTCGGCCTCCGATACGACCGCGTCGGCTGGCCGGTCGCGACGATCACGACGGCGGGGTTGTTCGCCGCCGCTCTCGCGCTGGCGTCGGACGTCTTCGTCGCCGAGGGGACGAACCGCGAGGTCGCCCGGATTCACGTCCTCGGCAACTTCGATGTCCCGATGGGGATCGAACTCGTCGCGGATCCGCTCTCGACCCTGATCGCCCTCCTGATCACCGGAACGGCGTTCGCCGTCCTCCTTCACACCCGGACGAACGGCCCGCGGGGGAACACGTTCTACACGGCCTACCTGCTGCTCGTCGGCGGCCTGCTGGGCATCACGCTCACCGGCGACGTGTTCAACCTGTTCGTCTTCCTCGAGATCACGAGCCTCGCGACCTACGCGCTGGTCGCCAGCGGCGACGGCCCCGAGTCGGCGGTCGCCGCCCTGAAGTACCTGATCCTGGGGACGGTCGCGGCCTCGCTGTACCTCATGGGCGTCGGCCTCCTGTTCATGGGAACGGGGACGCTCAACATGGCCGACCTGGCCGCGACGATTCCGGCGCTCGAAGGACAGAACGTCACCCTCGCTCGCGCGGGGCTGGCGTTCATTGTCGTCGGCTTCGCGATCAAGGTCGCCCAGTGGCCCCTCCATAGCTGGCAGCCAGATGCCTACCAGCACGCCCCCGACGGCGTGACGGCGGTGATCGCCTCGCTCGTCTCGACAGCCTCGGCGTACGCTCTCGGGCGCGTCCTCTTCGGGGTCTACGGCCCCGAATTTATCGCCTCGACGCCCAACGCGTCGGCGGTCGTCGTGACCATCGGCTGTCTCAGCGTCGTCGCCGGGAGCACCCTCGCGGTGATCCAGCGCGACGTCACGCGAATGCTCGCGTACTCCTCGGTGTCGCAGTTCGGCCTGATCGTCGCCGCTTACGGCGTGCTCACCGAACAGGCGCTCTCGGGTGCGCTGATCCACCTCGTCGGCCACGGCCTGACGAAGGCCGGCCTGTTCGTTGCCGTCGGCTGGATCGCCATCGCTCACGGCGCCCGAACGGTCGACGAGTACGCCGGCCTCGCCGGTCGACAGCCGTTCGTCGCCGGGGCGATAGCCATCCTCTTGCTCTCGCTCGTCGGCATCCCACCCTCGATCGGCTTCGTCGGCAAGTGGTACATCGCCCTCGGCGCCGTCGAGGCCCAGGCCTGGCCCGTCGCCGCCGTCATCCTCTTTAGCACCATGCTTACTCTCGCCTACGTCGCCCGGTTGCTCGAGACCATGTACGTCACCCCACCCCTCGATTCGGCGGTCGAACCGGCACACGACACCCCGGCAGCGACCGACGGAGGACGACCGGGATCTGGCGCCAGTACTAGCACCGATACCGGATCCGATCCCAGCGAACCTGGCCTCGAACGCACCGGGATCACGACCCAGAAGTCGGTCCCGCTCGGTACCCTCGCGGTACTCGTTCTCGCCGCCGTCCTCGCCGTCGCGCTCGGGTTCGCCGGTGAACTATTCGTCGACGTGCTCGAGCCGTTCCTGGAGAGCGTCCTGGAGGTGTCTTCCTGATGGTAGAACACGCCGTTACCGACCCGCGACCGCTGGCGGCCGTCCTCGTCTCGGCGGTCACCGTCGCCCTGATCATCGCCTCGTATCGCCATCCGAACGTCCGCGAGGGCTGGTCCGTCCTGGCCGCGCTCTCGAAGTTCGCCATCGTCGCGAGCATGCTCCCCGGCGTGATGGACGGGACCGTCTACCAGTGGCGCCTCAGCGAGGCGACGGGCTACACGTTCGTCTCGGGGATCGACTTCACCCTGCGGGCCGACCCGCTGGGTCTCTTCTTCGCGCTGCTCGCGAGCTTCCTGTGGATCTTCACCTCGTTCTACGCCGCGGGCTACATGCGCGGGCTGGACGAACACGCCCAGACGAGGTTCTTCGCCGCCTTCGCGGCCAGTCTCTCGACGGCTGTCGGCATCGCGTTTGCCGGCAATCTGGTCACTATCTTCGTGTTCTACGAACTCCTCTCGCTCGTGACCTACCCACTGGTCGCGCACAACGAGGACGACGAGGCCCGGATCGCCGGCCGGAAGTACCTCTTCTACACGTTCTTCGGCGGCGGCGTCCTCCTGCTCGCAGGTACAGTACTAGTGTACTGGCTCACCGCGGGCGTCGGCGACCCCACGGTCGCCTTCGAGTCCGGCGGCATGTCGGCGCTCGCTGACGCCGCTGCGGCCGATCCCGCGATGGCCCAGGCCGCCTTCTACCTCCTGATTGCCGGCTTCGGCGTCAAGGCCGCGGTCATGCCGCTTCACTCCTGGCTCGCCGACGCGATGGTCGCGCCGACGCCTGTCTCCGGCCTGCTCCACGCCGTCGCCGTCGTCAAGTCCGGCGCCTTCGGCGTCGCCAGGGTCATCCTGGAGGTGTACGGCCCCGAGACCATCCGGGACCTGCCCCTTTCAGTGCCTGGCGTCGGCGAGGTAGGACTCAACATTCCCGTGGCGATCATGGCCGCGTTCACGCTGACCGCGGCGAGTATCATCGCCATGCGGAAGGATCACCTCAAGCGACGGCTGGCCTACTCGACGACGGCCCAGCTATCGTACATCGTCCTCGGGCTCTCCTTGCTCCATCCGTGGACGATCTTCGGCGCTCTGTTTCACATCCCGGCCCACGCCTTCGGAAAGCTTACGCTGTTCTTCTGCGCCGGGGCGATCCACGTCGAGACCCACACCGACTACATCAGCGAGATGGCCGGTATCGGCAAGCGGATGCCGCTCACCCTGTCGGCGTTCACCATCGGTGCGGCCGGAATGGCCGGCATGCCGCTGGTCGCCGGCTTCGTCAGCAAGTTCTACATGCTGATCGGCTCGGTCCGACTCGAGGGGTCGGAGTGGATCTACCTGGACGGCTGGGGCTGGCTGTTCGCGGCCACCCTCCTGCTCTCGGGCGTGCTCAACGTCGCGTACTTCTGGCCCATCGTCTACACCGCGTTCTTCGAGCGCGAGGACCGCCACGACGCGAAGCCGCTCGTCGAGTTCCCGATGGGCGGACAGTTTCGGTCCTACACCGGGCGCGTGGCTGACCCCATCCGACCCGATGGCGGGCGCAATCACGAGGTCGATGCGGACGCCGGGGGCCTCGAGGGCGAACCCGAACACGAGGGCGAGACCGACGCTGAAGTCGACGGCCACGCGAGCCACGCCGTCGACGCGAACCCGAGCGACGCCGACGTCCCGTTCGGGGCCGGGACGCGTCGCGGGCCCCGCGGGGAGCCCGTTCCCATCGATAGCGACCACGGCCACGGCCACCACGGCGGCCCGCCCGCCGACGGCTGGGCACGCCACACCCCGCTCACCGAGAGCACGTGGCTCATGCTCGTCCCCATCACCGTGATCGCCACCGGCGCTGTCGTCCTCGGCGTGATTCCCGACTACGCGATCTTCCTCGAGCTGGCGGGAACCATCGTCGAGAACGTCACCGGGGAGGTGATCCTCGGATGACTGCCACCAGCGTCGAGACGCTCGTCTACGCCTACCCGCCACTGCTCGTCCTGGTGGCGGCGCTGCTCGCGCTCATCCTTCCCCGTGCCCTCGGCTACGCCGTCGGCGCGCTCTCGCTGTTCGGCGTCCTCGCCGTCTCCCTGCTCGTTCCGGAGGGCCAGCACCTGACGACGACGTTCCTCGGGTTCGCCGACGTCCAGCCGTTCTTCGTCGACGACTTCAGCCGGATGATCGGGACCGGGATCGGCTTCCTCGGGGGCATGGCCGTCGTCTACGCCTACTCGTGCGAGGCCAGCCGTCGACTCCTGGGGTTGGCGCTGTTCTACGTCGCCTCCTGTCTCGGCGCAGCGTTCGCGGGTGACTGGCTCGCGCTCGTCTTCATGTGGGAACTCATGGCGATGACCAGCACCCTGCTGGTGTGGCTCCACGGCGACGACGCCGTCCGCGCGGGCTTTCGCTACGCGCTGTTCCACGGCATCGGCGGCGTACTGGTGCTGTTCGCCGTCACCGCCCACTACGCCCAGACAGGGACGTTCGCCTACGAGGGCGGTATCGCGGGCGGCATCCCGACGGTCCTGGCGATGGTCGGCATCGGCGTCAACGTCGGCTTCGTCGGCCTGCACACCTGGCTCCCGGACACCTACCCACGTCCGCACATCGCCGCGTCGGTGTTCCTCTCGGTATTCACCACGAAGACGAGCGCGTACGTGCTCTACCGGGCGTTCCCCGGCGACGGCGATCTCGCGCTGGCGTACATGGGCGGGCTGATGGCCGTCTACGGCGCCACCTTCGCGCTGCTCCAGCACGACATGCGCGCGCTGCTGTCGTACCACATCCAGGCCCAGGTCGGCTACATGGTCGCCGGCATCGGCATCGCCTCGAACCTGGCCGTCGCCGGCGCGATGGGCCACCTGTTCAACAACGTCCTCTACAAGAGCCTGCTGTTCATGGCCGTCGGCGTCATCATCTACCGGACCGGCGAGGAGGACCTGTACAAACTCGGCGGTCTCTGGCGCGAGATGCCCCTGACCGCCGCCGCGTTCGGTCTCGGCGCGCTCTCGATCACCGCCGTTCCCGGGTTCAACGGCTACATCAGCAAGGGGATGATCCTCGACGCGGCCGATCCGGGCTACTACGGCGCGCCCGAGTACCAGGCGCTTTACTACCTGCTCTGGCTCGGCGCCATCGGGACGTTCCTCTCGTTCATCAAACTCGGCTACTACGCCTTCCTCCACGGGGAGAGCGACGTCCAGGTGGCCGACGCGCGTCCAGGACAGACCGTCGCCATGCTGTCGGTCGGCGGCGCGTGTCTCCTCCTGGGCGTCTGGTGGCAAGGCTTCGTCGACTTCCTGCCGCTGATCGAGGGGACGGCCTTCGAGTATCCGGGCGGCGAGAGCCACCTCGACCCCTACAGCGAGAGCCACCTGATTGATTCAGCCCTGCTCCTGGGCATCTCGGTCGTCGGCTTCGCGCTCGTCCGCAAGCCGCTCTCGAAACTCGACCTCGCGGACCCCGCGACGGTGGTCTACCCCGTCGGCTACGCCGTCGGGCGGTGGTCGACCCTCGCCGTCACCGAACTGTTCGCTGCCGTCGACCGGGCCGCCGTCTCGCTCGTACGGTCGGGCTACTGGGTCGGAAACAACCCCGTACTCGCCGTCGAGCGGGCGACGCGAGGCCTGCCATCGTGGCTCGTCGACCTCGAGGAGACGGGACGAACTGACGGCGGCCGACCCTCGACGCTCTCGCTGCGGGTGACTATTGGGACGAGCGTTCTTCTCATTACGCTCGTCCTGACCGTCGTCCTCGCGCTCGTACTCTGACCGGAGTCAGTCGATTCCGATCGGCCACCGACGACGCTCGAGGCTCGCCGGAACGCCCATCGCGATAGCTCGAGACTACAGGTTCCGCAAGCGTCGCATAACAATGGGCGGACGGACGAATCACAGTCGTAGATGAGACGCACTGCTACCTACGTCCCGCTTTCGGCTCTCCGCGGATCCGACGCTCGCCCTCCGAGCACGTCGTCGGTACTGCGGAGGTGAGTACCGTGTACCGAGCACACAGCGTCGGCGTCGTGGTGCCCGCCTACAACGAGGAGGGGTTCGTCGGCCGAGTGATCGAGACGATGCCCGCGTTCGTCGACCGGGTGTACGTCGTCGACGACCGCTCGACGGACGGCACCTGGGAGGAGATCACGCGCTACGCCGAGCGGGCGACCCCACAACTGGTGACGGATGGAAACGGTTCCTCGAGCGCCGTCCAGGCCTCGAGCGATGGAGGGGGTCGGGCCGACCGTTCCAGCGGATCCGAGCGATCCGGCAAGTCCAACCGATCCGATCGGACGGCTCCCGACGGCGGCTCGAGCGTCGCCTCCAGCACCGATGCCGAGACGGACCGCCTGCCAGAGACGGACCTGGGCAGTATCGAGCGAGAACGTGAACTCGATCGCCCGACCGACGACCATGCACAGCAGTCCGACGCCCCCCTCGAGGACGCCGACCGATCGAGTCAGCGAGACGAGGAGGCCAGCGAGGACGCCTCGACGACGGTCGTCCCCATTCGCCACGAGCGAAACCGTGGCGTCGGCGGCGCGATCAAGACCGGTTACCGCCGTGCTCTCCAGGACGGGATGGACGTCACCGCGGTCATGGCCGGCGACGCCCAGATGGATCCCGATCAGCTCCACCGGCTGCTCGATCCCATCGTCGAGGGCCAGGCCGACTACGCCAAGGGTAACCGCCTCGCGGGGCGAGACCACCGGGAGTCGATGTCGAACTGGCGGCTCTTCGGCAACGTCACCCTGACCGTCCTGACGAAGGTTGCCAGTGGCTACTGGGAGATGATGGATCCCCAGAACGGTTACACGGCCATCTCGAGGGGAGCGCTCGAGGCCGTCGACCTGGACGCCCTCTACGAGGAGTACGGCTTCGCGAACGACCTGCTCGTCGAACTCAACACGGCCGGCTACCGGATCGCGGACGTGTCGATGCCGGCGGTCTACGGCGACGAACGGAGTCACATCGAGTACCGGACCTTCGTGCCGCGGCTCTCGAAGCTCCTCCTGGCGGGCTTCTTGCGCCGGCTCGGCCGACGGTACGTCGTCCGTGAGTTCCACCCGCTGGTGGTGCTCTACGGGCTCGGCGTCGCGGGCTGGCTGCTGGCGACGGCGGCGTTCGGGTGGGCGGCGGCCAACCGCGCCCGTGCCGAGACACGAACCGGTCGCATCGGCTGGACCGTCCTCTACGCCTTCCTCGGGGCGATGTGTCTCGCGTTCGCGATGACGCTCGACCACGAGGCCAACGTCGGCACGGTGACGGTGGTGAGCGACCGATGAAGGCAATCGTCACCATCCAGCACCCCGCCCACGTCCACTTCTACCGTCACGTCATCGACGAACTTGAGGCGCGAGGCCACGAAGTGTTCGTCTTCGCTCGCGAGAACGACCTGGCGGTGCCGCTGCTCAACGCCTACGGCATCCCCCACGAGGTGCTGACGGGCCCCCAGGACTCGCTGTCGGAACTCGCGAAGGTGCAACTGGCCTACGAACTCCGCCTGCTCCGGCGGGCCCGGAAAATCGACCCGGACGTGATGACCGCCATTGGTGGCGTGGCGGTCTCTCACGTCGCCCCGCTCGTCGGCGCCCGGAGCGTCGTCTTCGTCGACAACGAGGGGACGACCTCCCACCGGATCACGACGCCGTTCGCCCACGTTGTCGCCACCCCGCGCAACTACGACGAGGACTACGGCGCGAACCACGTCCGCTACGACGGCTTCCACGAACTCGCCTACCTCCACCCGGATTCCTTCGAACCCAACCCGGACGCGCTGGTCGCCCACGGTGTCGACCCCGACGCCACCTACTTCGTCCTCCGGTTTCGCCGGTGGGACGCGCTCCACGACGTCGGCGAGGGCGGCCTCTCGCTCGAGGGCAAACGCCGTCTCGTCTCGATGCTCTCGGAGTACGGCGACGTCTACATCACGAGCACGGACCCGCTTCCGTCGGACCTCGAGACCTACCAGCTGCCGGTGGCGCCGACGCTGATCCACGACCTGCTCTACTTCGCCGACTGCTACGCGGGAGACTCGGCGACGATGGCGACCGAGTCGGCATTGCTCGGGACGCCGACCGTTCGCATCCAGTCGTTCGCCGCTCGCGAGACGGACATGACCAACTTCGTCGAACTCGAGGAGACCTACGACCTCCTCCGGTCGACGCCCGACGAGGAGAAGGGACTCGACCTGGTTCGGGAGATCGTCCAGGACCCCGAGACGAGGACGCGCTGGCGGGCGCGTCGGGAACGGTTGTTCGAGGACAAAATCGACGTCGCGGCGTACGTCACGGAGTTGCTCTGTGAGCAGGGTGGGGCGGCGGTGGAAACGGTCGAGCAGCGGGCCGTTTCGGCGGACTGATCGCGGGACCTCGACACGGGCGTTTTTCCTTTTCGGTCAGGGTTCGTGTACGGTTTCCGTCGATCAGGACTCGTACGATTTCCGCCGATTAGAGTTCGTCCGCGCCCCCGCGATCAGGATTCGTCCGCGTCCCCGTCTCCACCCGTCACCCCATCCGCACCGCCGCGGCCCAACTCGAGTCGATCCTCGACGACGGCGATCGACTGCTCCGACGACTGCTGGCGGAGGGCCGTCTCCACCGAGGCTTGCTCGCCTGGATAGGTCCGCTCGCCTAACCCCGTTCGGGCTCCCCGCGGGGTCAGGTAGTCTCCACCGACGTCGATCTCGGCGGCCGTACACAGCCGCTTCAGAATCGAGCGCGCGCCCTCGGTGGTGATCGCCGGCGGCGCGATAGCGAACCGTCGCGAGAGTTCCGCGGACGTGTGCTTCTCACAGAGCGATTCGATCTCGTCGTCTTCGAACCCTCTGTCCTCGAGGACCGTCCGCACCCGCCGGGAGACCGAGGGGGCGTGTCGCGTCGGGAACAGCGGCCACTCGTTCGAGGGCGGATCCTGGACGACGCGGTAACGCCGGAGCGGCGTTCGCGCGGAGGCCGGCAACGGGACGTCCTCGAGGCGCTGTGATCGCCCCAGGACGCGGATGGTCCCGGAGTAGAAGTCGACATCGGCCCAGGTCGCCCCAGTGCGGCGGTCGTCCTCGGGAACCCTGAAGAGTTCGGCGCCGCGGACGCCCGAGTGAGCCAGCACGGCGACCATCGCGTACTCGCGCAGTCGGGCGAGGCGCTCGGTCCTGGAGGCGTCTTCGGCCTCGAGCGATCGCTCACGGACGAACGCCTCAAGCGCGTCGCGCTGATCGCGTGTCCAGGATCGGTCGCTGACGTCGGCGCCGTCGTCGACCGGGAGGGCCCCCTCGGCGTCGTCGGTCGCCGCGGGATTGGTCTCGAGGATGCCGCCGCGGACGCACCAGGAGAGGAAGGCCCTGACGACGGCGAAGTAGGTGCCGGCCGTCGAGGCGGTGTAGTCGCCCCGGCGCGTTCTGTCGTCGAGTTCCTCGGCGTAGGCGCGCATGTGGGCGACGTCGAGGTCGAACAACGAGGCGACGTCGTGTTCGCGTTCGAGCCACTCCGCCCATCGACGGAGGACGGACTCGGCGTTCGAGGCGTAGGTGCCGGCGCCAGGTCCGTCCGGGTTGCCGACAGCCTTTCGCTGGAGGTAGGCGTCGACGGCGTCGGCGACGCGAACGCGGACCTCGCTCACGTGGCGCTCACCTCACGTCCGTTGGGTTCATCGTATCGGTCGCGTTCCTCACGCTCGTCGGGTTCTACACGCCCCTCACTCCGGGTGTGACGTCGAGCGCTCGAGAAACGAGACTGTGACCGGGTCCGGGACCGAGGTCGGAACGGTGAAACAGGAGACGCGACGGTCGGCGCGGCCTCCACGAGGCACCTGCCTGCCGAGCGAAACTCGACGGTCATTCTCGTCGTATCCTACTCGAGCCTCGTACATCTGCGTTACGGTCTTCAGAAACGGAAAGAAAGTTGCTGCTGCGGCCGTCAGTCGTCCGCCGTTGGCGTCTCCGGACGGTACGATCGGCTGATTCGCTTCCACTTTCCCGTCGAGAACCGGTAGTAGTTGATCGCCGCGGGAACGGCCGTCTCGGCGACGAACGCGAGGTACAGCCCCATCAGCCCGATCGCGGGTATCGAGACGCCGGGGACCGCGACCGTGGCATCGAAGAGGGGGACGGCGGCGTCGAGCGGCGGAAGCTCGAGGCCGTTCGCGCCGAGGTACGCGAGCGGGATCGCGAAGCCGAACATCGCGAGGAACTGGCTGTAGAACGGCCAGCGGGTGTCACCGCTCGCGTTGAGCGGACCGGAGGCACCGCCGGACACGCCGCGAAGCACGACGGCCACGCAGGCGGCGTGGACGAGCGAGACGGCGATCGGAATCGCGGGATCCGTCGGATCGTTGCTAAACAGCAACGTGATCTGCTCGGCGAAGACGAAGACCAGGAACGCAGAGACCGCGTAGACGGCGACGGCGAAGCGGATGATCTCGCGGCCGTACTGTTCGGCCGTCCCCTCGTCGCCGGTGCCGAGTTCCTGGCCGACCAGACTCGAGGAAGCCAGCCCGAAGCCCCAGCCGGGGGTGTTCATGACGCCCCAGATGCGTCGAGCGATGACGTAGGCGGCGACGGTGTCCTCGCCGAAGACGTCGACGATGGCGAGCATGGGGAACTCGGCGAGGGTCCAGACGAGGTTGGTACCGAACACGGGGAGACCGATGGTGACCAGGTCCCGCAGCGTCGGGGCGTCCACGTAACTGCCGACGGGATCGACCCGGACGGGGAACGCCCTCGCCCCGGGCAGTCGACCGGCGGTCAGGCCAGCCGCGAAGACCGCGGTGACGACGATGTTCGAGAGGACGGTCCCGAGGGCGGCGCCGACGACGCCCATGTCCAGGCCGAAGATCAACACGGCGTTGATCCCGATGTTGGCGACGGCGCCGCCGGCCCGGACGACCATCGGGGTCCAGGCGTCGTCCATGCCGACGAACACGCGGCTTCCGATGAGGTTGAGTCCCGCGAAGGGGATGCCGAGGGCGACGACCTGGAGGTAGTCGGACCCGTACCGAATCGCGTCCGGGTTGGACGTGATCAGTCCGATGAATGACTCGGCGAACAGCCAGAAGGTGACCGTGATCGGGAGCGAGACGACGACCACGAGGAAGGCGCTCGAGCGAACGGCCTGTCCGAGCTGGTCGTAGGCCTCGGCACCGTAGCGCTGGGAAACGAGCGCGATGGTGCCGCCGGCGACCCCGCCGCCGACCGAAAACGCGAGCCCCCAGAACGGGCCGGCGAACCCGACGCCGGCGATAGCCGACGAGCCGATGGCGAGGCCGACCATCGCGACGTCGACGGCGCTCTTCGACATGCGGGCGATGCCGGTGACGATGCGCGGCCACGCGAGGTCGGTCGTCCGCCGGGCCCGTTCGCGCTCGATCAGCCCCACTCGCGCGAGGGCGAAGCCGATCCAGAGAATCAGCAATCGAAACGGGTTTGGGACGCGACGGACCACCGGAATCACGCGAGCCTAAAAGCCTCCGCTTAAAAGCACTTCCCGACGCGGCATGGTCGACCGGTTTCGATTCGAAACCATCTGTCACGGGTGGCGTTCGCATGCCTAACCCTTGATCCCACCTCCAACCCTCGACCCTAACCCCTTTCCCGACCCACCAGTACGCTCGACTGGTCGGCCGTCACGTTCCGGAACCAACGCTCCCGGTCGTCTCGAGTCGCCGTTCGTACTTTGCGAGCGATTCTTCGAGAGCGGCCCCGGCGTCGACGCCGACTTCGGTACAGAGCGCGAGCAGGGCGAAGAGTGCGTCCCCGAGTTCGTCCCGTTCGATGGCAGCGGTCTCGGGGTTGGCCCCGTACGCCGTCGACTCGTTGAGTTCCTTCGCCACCTCGCCGACCTCCGAGGTGAGGTCGAGGGTGCGGTAGGCCGGATCCGTCTCGAGGTCGTGTCGTTCGAGAAACGCCGCGACGTCGTCCTGGGCGTCCATGACTGAGACGTGAGCCGATCGATCGAAAAAAGCGTCGGTTTCGTGACTACTCGAGCGAGTCGCTCGATTTGCTCCGTCGGTCGTTCGTTAATAACTCGTCAGTTTCTCGAGCGGACGCACGTTCACGGGTCTGGCGATGGACGGCTGAAAAATAGCGACTCGACGTCCGGTCGTGCTTAGACCAGTCCGATGACACCGATCGGAATACGGGAGTCCGTATCCGTGTCGTCGGTTTCGTTGTCGTCGGTCTCGTTATCGTCGTAGTCGTCAGTCTCGTCAGTGTCGTTGTCGTCAGCGTCGGTTTCGTTATCGTCCGCGTCGTCCGCATCGGTCTCGGTGTCGTCCATCTCGTCTTCCTCGGTCAACTCGAGGAAGGCCACCTCGCCGAACTCGTCAGTGAGGATCATGTGGACGTACTCGCCGGCTTCCAGCTCGCCGGTTTCGACCTCGAACTCGACCGTATCGCTCTCGTCACCGTCGAGCGTCACCGATTGTGACTCGATGAGGTCGCCGTCGACCCTGAACTCGACGTCCTGGGTGGCTTCCTCGTCGTTGGGGTTGGTGACGGTCGCATTGACCGTGATGGTGTCACCGACGGTCGCGTTCTCCGGTGCGTCGAGATTTTCGACGGTGAACGATTCCATGTCGTCGTCGCCGACGTCGGTGTCGTTGTCGTCGACGCCGGTATCTGTCTCGTTATCGTCCATGTCGTCGCCATCACCGACACCTGCATCGGTTTCGTTGTCGTCTGCGTCGTCGTCATCGTCGACGTCGGTTTCGTCGTCATCGCCGACGTCGGTCTCGTTGTCGTCTGCGTCGTCGGTTTCGTCGTCACCGATGTCGGATTCGTTGTCGTCGACGCCGGTATCCGTCTCGTTGTCGTCCATGTCGTCGTCATCGCCGACGTCGGTCTCGTTGTCGTCACCGATGTCGGATTCGTCGTCGTCGACACCGTCACCGGCATCGGTTTCGTTGTCGTCAGTTTCGTGATCGTCACCGACGTCGGTTTCGTTGTCGTCGTAGTCGTCGGTCTCGTTGTCGTCGACGCCATCCATCTCGTCTTCACCGTCGACGACGGTCACGTTCTCTTCGTCTCCCAGCATCTCCGCGAGCCGGTCGAGTGCCTCCTCGTCGTCGAGGACGAGGATGTAGACGTTTTCGATCGTGACTTGCTCGATCGTCACCGAGGAGAAGTTCGCGTTGATGATCGTTACGCCGTCTTCGACGGCGTCAGCGTCGGGCTCCATGACGGGAGCGTCGTCAGCGTCGTCGGCCGGTTCTTCGTCAGCGTCGTCGGCCGGTTCTTCGTCAGCGTCGTCGGCCGGTTCTTCGTCAGCGTCGTCGGCCGGTGGTTCGGCTTCGGCGTCGTCGCCGTCATCCTCCTCGACGGGGCAATCAGACGGCTTCTCGGCTGCGTCGTCGTCCGTCTCGGTATCGGTTTCCGAGTCATCGGCGTCATCGGCGTCGTCAGCCGGTTCTTCCGCCGACTCGAGGGTCACTGCAGCCTCGTCGGTCACCGGCTCACCGTCTTCGGTGAGGTAGGGACCGTCGTCTTCGCCCTCGGTCTCGACGAAGTCGTACGTCTCGTTGTCGTTCGTATCGAGGTGGGGCATCGCGATCAGCGTCTCGCTCTCCTCGAGCGTGGTGTCGAGGTGGATCTCGACGTCTTCGTGCGTGCCCGCCTCGAGGTACTCGGAGGTTCCGAGGACGCTCTCGAGAGCGTTGCCGACGAGCAGCGAGCTATCGTGGATCGTCACGAAGCCGCCCTCCTCCATCGTCACCTCGTCGACGACGACGGAGGTTCCGTCGGTGGTCTGGTCACTGAACGTTACGCTCGCGGACGGTTGTGCCGTTTCGTCGTCCGCCTCGTCTGTGTCGTTCGATGTATCGTTCGATGTGTCGTTCGCCTCGTCGTCCTGTACTGACAGGCTCGCCCCTGCTGATGCGGATGCCGCCCCCACCAGGGCAACACCACTCGTCAGCATCATGAGGGCGACGAGTACGACGACTACGTGTTTTCGTGTGCTCATGTCATCTCGTGCCGTAAAGGCGTTCGAAACTTGTCGAAGGCGGGCATAAACCGGTCCAACGCTTTCGACGGGAAACGACAAACTGCTCCTTACCGACGTCGTTCCAACCGGCGCCCGCGGCAGAAATGAGGCATTTCGTTGGGGTTTACGTCGGACACCGCGTCGTGTACTCGACACCTACTCGATACCTATTCGATACCTACTGTGGATCGCGCGGTGGCTCACTCGAGCGGGTCGCGGTGGGCTCGTTCCCGCGAATACACACGAGGTTCTCGCGACCGATCCGCAACTTCGTGATCTCGCCGTCGTCCTCGAGGTCGGCCAGGAGGCGACTCACCTTCGCCTTCGACCAGTCGACGGAGTCGACGATCGCCGACTGCTTCATCCGCCCGCCGTTTCGCTGGATCAGCGAGCACACCCGCTCGCGATCGGTGAGCATCGACTCGCCCTCGGTCGAATCCCTCGACTCCGCTTCGGTCCCGGCCTCGAGTCGTTTCCGGAGAACCAGGCCACCGCCCAGAAACGCCAGCGCCAGGATGCCCACGATTGCGGCCAGGTGGGACTCCTCGCCGCCCTGGGTCTGGGCCTGGAGGTGTGTCTGGAGCGCGAACACCTGTGCACGTGTCTCGACACCGATACCGGTGATCGACCACTCGAAGGTCGACCACTCGGCCGGGACGAATACGACCGGGTTGTAGATGGTGGCTGGATTCATGCGACGAGTGTAAACCGGTTGAAACTGGTCGAAACGCCGTTCTGTGGGGGTCTGTCAGCAATCATCGACGCGCGGCGCTAAAGTAGTTTTTATAAGAGTACAAGTGATATTGTATTCGGCGACACTCAGGTGACTCGAGAGGTCGGCTCGATACTCGCGTCCGGCGGGGGGAGAGCCGGCGTGTGACGTCCATCGAGCGGTGTGATCGAGGAGGCGAGGAGTTGAGTAGCCGGGGTGGTGAGTGGTTGACAGCTCGACGGTTCGACGACAACGAAACCGACGACTCGACGACCACTCGACCCGGCAGACTCGGCTCAGACGCCCGGGACCCCCGCGGCGTCGAACGTCGTCACGCCGAGGAACGCGAGGATGTAGAGCACGATGAGCACGCTCAACCACGCCACGAGCGTGATCGCCGCCGCCTGAATCCAGCCGCCTGGATAGCGAGCGTTGATCACCGTGAGATACGCGACGAGGACGATCGCTGGGCCCAGGAGGGGAATCCAGCCGAGGAAGAACCCGACTATCCCCCAGACGATCGCTCCGATGAGGGCCGTGACCAGGGCGTAGGTGTAATCCTCCGTGTCGACGATGACTTTGGCCCCGACGTAGATTCCGAGGGCTCCGATGAGCAAGCTCACGGCGAACACGATGATGCTGTCGATTGTAGCCATACCCAGGGAGTAGGGTCGCTCCCTCGTTAGTTATCGGCGGCCTACACGCACACGAAAGTGACTCCCAAGAAGCTGTGGCTGTCTCGGGTCGCTCTCACGTGGCCGCTTCGTCGGATTCTCGTCGCCGTACGTTACAGCTTCCATGATGGTCACCGAGTCAGAAAACAAAACCTGGCCCGAATCGCGGGCGATGTCGGCCTCCACTTCTTGCGCGCCCTGCACGTCTACGCATCCTGCCGGCTGCCGGCCGTCCCCCGCTCGCCACCGACTTCGTTCGTCGGTCGGCCCTCTGCCCGTTGCGACGCTCGAGTGTCCGTCTCCGCTTCGACGAGGCGTTCGAGCCCCGCCTCGAGGTCGATTCGTGCCGTGAAGTCCAGCTCGTCGCTCGCCCGCGCCACGGACGCGACGCTGTGGCGGACGTCGCCCGGGCGGGATTCGATGTGGACGATGTCCGAGTCCGAATCAGTGACGTCCTGGATCGTCTCGGCGAGGTTTCGAATCGACGTCCGCGTACCCGTTCCGACGTTGTACGCCCGCCCGACCGCGTCGGTCGTCGCCGCCAGGAGGTTCGCCTGGACGACGTCCGAGACGTGGACGAAGTCGCGCGTCTGCTCACCGTCGCCCTCGATGGTGATCGGCTCGCCGGCGCGAGCCTGCTCCAGGAACGTCGCGATCACGCCGCTGTAGGGCCCCTGCTGGCGGGGACCGTAGGCGTTGAAGTAGCGCAGGGCGACGGTCTCGAGCCCGTATAACTGGTTGTACGCGCGTGCGTAGTGATCCAGAGCGAGCTTCTGGATCCCGTACGGCGAGGTCGGCCGCAAGGCGTCCGTCTCTGCGACCGGGACGCTCTCTGGGTGGCCGTAGATCGCCGCGCTCGAGGCCAGGACGACCCGGGCGTCCTGGAGGCGGGCCTGCTCGAGCACGCCCAGGGTTCCCTCGAGGTTGACGTCGTTCGTGTGCCGGGGATCGTCGACGCTCTCGGTGACGCTGACGATGGCGCCCTCGTGAAAGATGACGTCGACGTTCCTGGCTGCCCGCTGGAGAGCGATCGGATCGCGGAGGTCGCCCTCGATCACGGTCGCGTCGTCGTGGACGTGCTCGCGAGTCCCGTTGACGAAGTTGTCCAGGACGCGAACCTCGGCGTGGGGGGCCAGGGCGTCGACGAGGTGGCTGCCGATGAAGCCGGCGCCGCCGGTGACGAGGACGCGACGATCGGCGAGTGGGTGGTGCTCCATCGGGGAGGCCAACCAGTCGTCGGCGGTTTAGTATAGGTGGCGTACCCTGTCGTATCCGATTCCTACGGGTGGCGAGGCGCTCAGGAGATGGGGCCCAACGTTTCGACCCGTCGGCGGCCATCCGTGCCGACCACGGCGTTCGGGTTTCGAGTGGGTCGTCTCGAAATTCGCGAACGGTGTCCGAGGCCGCCTCGAACGACTCGAGACGGGCGTTTCGAGACGGGCGCTCGGAGACAGGCGCTCCGAAACGGGTGTTCCGGGACGGTTGTTCGAAACGGCCGTGCCGAAACGGGCGCTCCGAAACGGTCGTCGATCGTTTCGAGACAAGCGTTCCGAAACGGCGCTACCGATCCGCGTACCAGTCCGTGAACGCCGCCAGCGCTCGTCCGCGGTGGGAGATGGCGTTCTTCTCCGCGGCCGTCATCTCCGCGAACGTCTGCCCGTTGTACTCGAAGATCGGATCGTAGCCAAAGCCCGCCTCCCCGCGGGGGGCAACGATGGTCCCGGCGACCGACCCCTCGAACGTCTCGACGCCCTCGGCATCGGCGTAGGCCATGACCGTGCGGAAGTGTGCGCGACGATTGGCTTCGTCCTCGGCCTCGAGCAGTCGCCAGACGCGTTCGACGCCGACGGTCGTCTCGACGTAGGCCGAGTACGGTCCCGGGAAGCCGCCGAGGGCGTCGACGAACAGGCCGGTGTCGTCGACCAGGACGCCGTCGACGTCGCTCCCGTCGACGTCGCTCTCGCTGTCGTCGGCTCCCTCGGTCGTCATCGTATCGTAGGTCTCCCGAGCGCCTGTCGCGGCGATCTCGCCCAGGTCGTCGCTCTGGATCTCGGTGTAGTCGTACTCGACCTGCTCGAGGGCCGCCTGTCCGTCGAGGTACTCGCGGGCCTCCTCGAGTTTGCCCGCGTTACCGGTGGCGAAATACAGGGTGTCCATACGCGTGGGCGCGCACGGGAACGGGAAAGCGCCGTCGATTTCTCCGTTCTCTCCCTCCGCCGGTCGCCGCCTCCGCTAGCCTTTTCCTCCCGGCGACCGAGTTTCTGGGCATGGACGCTACGCTCGATCACGTCATGTTGCGCGTCGAAGACCTGGAGGAGAGCCTGGAGTGGTACGGCACCCACTTCGACTACGAGGAGAAGGGACGCTGGGAGGCCGACACCTTCACCAACGTCTACCTCGGTCCCGAGGACGACCACGAGGACGGCGCGGTCCTGGAGCTGACGTACAACCACGACGACCGGAGCTACGAACTGGGCGACGCCTGGGGCCACATCGCCGTCCGGGTCCCCGAGGACGAACTCGAGTCGAGCTACCAGCAGCTGATGGACGAGGGCGTCGAGGACTACCGCGATCCCGAATCCTGCGGGAACCGTTACGCGTTCGTGAAGGACCCGGACGGTCACGAGATCGAGATCGTCAAGCGCGACTACGGGGCGAAGTGGAGCCTCGACCACACGATGATCCGCGTCCAGGACGCCGACGAGGCGCTGGGGTACTGGACCCGAAAGTTCGAGTACGACGAGATCAGTCGCTGGGAGTCCGACACCTTCGCGAACTACTTCGTCCAGCGGGAGGGTGCAGCTCCGGAGGAGATGACTGTCGAACTCACCTACAACTACGACGGCCGGAGCTACGACATGGGTGACGCCTGGGGGCACCTTGCAGTTTCCGTGGACGACCTAGACGAGGCCTGGGACGAGTTGCTCGAGCGCGAGAGCGAGGACTACCGGGATCCGGAGTCGTGTGACGACCGTTACGCGTTCACGAAGGACCAGGATGGTCACGAGATCGAGATCGTGACTCGAGACTGAGTTTCCGGTAGCGATCGACGGTCACGAACGCTCTTTTTCTCTTTCTCGTTTTCGAATCAGCCGGTCAGATCGATGCCGTAGTATCACGGCTCCGTGTGGCTCGAATGGTTCGTCCGGTTCGAGCGATTCGAGTAGTACATCCCTCGAGTGATCCGGCCTTCGAGACCTGGCTCCTGATGACCACGCTGCGCGACGATTCGTCCTGGACGAAGACGACGAATCGTTGTGACTTCGTCGCGTTCACAACTCCCGGGACCGGTTGGATCGACGACCGGTAATCCGGTCTTACAATCGCTCGAATAATCCATCCTCTCGGTAGTCCTGGACACTCACTGCCGGTGGATTGTTCGGTCTGGGAACCAGTGTTGGCGGCCGTCCTGCGCTTAACTGTGACCCTCACCGATCCGTGACAGTTACTGGGCTTTATATGTGTTTTCGAGTTGCAGGTCGACCGTGTTCGGCGCTAATACCGGTCTAAGCGGGGTCTCAGGGTGATTGTGTAGGGTTGGCACACCTCGAGACCACCACAAAGCATTTATAACAATGGCTCTTCGGTATCTAATACCCCTACCCAGGGTGACAGTAGTAAGTATGGCCTCACGCACGGTAATGTGCGATTGGCAGGAACGATACTGTTGCCGTAACAGAATACAACGATAACAATGACAGGCAATTACAAGGATAAATTCAGCGCAGTCCTCATGGCTACGCTGATGGTCCTCTCCGTTGTTGCGATCGGTGGCGCTGCCCTCGCGGGCTCCGCGACCGCGGCGCACAACGACAGTACGGACCACGACGTCGAATTCGACGTCGACAACGACGAATTGGAAGACAGTGATGTCTATATTGGACAGACTGTAAACGTAACTAATGGCACGAACGGCTTCGAAGGAGCTGTTCGTGTGAAGGAAGGTGTCCCAGGTGACGATGGCGACACTGTTACCACCGTCCGTCTAAACGACGATGGTAGTATCACGTTCACTGTCGACGAAGACAGTTACGCCGATGGTGAACCATATTACCTGGAAGACACTGGTAGCGACGAAACCTACGGTCCATTCTGGGTCAACGAACAGGCCATTAGTGCCGAGTTCAACCCGTCTGCTGTCGAAGTTGGATCTACCGATGACGTCAACCTCACGTACTCCGACGACAGCGACGTCCCACGAGATTCCGCTGTGACCGTCCAAGTGAGTGCCGAAGATGCTGATGGCAACGCCGTCAGCGCTGAAGCCCTCGAAGCGGCCTTCGAGAATGTTCATTACGCGGATGATGAAGGTGATTACATCCTCATCGAAAATGTCGAAAACGAGGACGACCTCACCAGTGACTTCAGCGACTTCGATCTCGGTGATTACACGTTCACCGTGAGCGTTACTGACACCACGGCTGAAGCTACTGCCGATCTGTCCGTCGTCGAAGAGCAGGACTTTACTGCATCCTTCGGCGAGGACTACTACGAGCAGGAAGTCGGTGACGTCGTCGAGTTCACCGTCGATCTCTCCGAGACCGACGAAGACAGCGCATACGTCACGCTCGAGGACGAGCACGGCGCGTACAGCGCTAACTTCACCATCGACGAGACTGGTGATGACGACATCGCGACGATCCAGTTCAACACCTACCTGGCTGGTCACGCTGACGCTGACGAAGTCATCACAGGTGTTGAAGGAACTGAAATCAGCAGCGTAGAGAATGAAAGCTCGCTTGGCGATGAGCACCTCATCCCGAGTGAGTTCGAGATGGAAGTCGCTTCGACGACTCTTCAGAACGAAGCCGTCGACATTGGCTTCATCCAGCTCACGGAGCGCTCCACTGACGATCTGCACACGTGGGTCACCGCCCTCGACGCCGATGATGTCACGGCAGACAACATCGACGAAGAAGCTCTTGCGACCGATCAGGTCGCGAACGGTGACAACGTCATCGTTCAGGTCGAAGCATCCGGTCTGTACGGATACTTCAACGACACCACCAACTTCGGTGCGTACGGCGTCAACATGACGCTCCAGAGCACCGAGGAAACGGCATACGGCAATGCCCCAACTGTCGACATTAATGACCTGAGCCACGAGCTCATCATTGACGAGGAGAACAACCAGTTCTTCGTAGTCTTCAACAGTGAGGAGCTCGGTGACGAGCTCAACGCAGAGGGTGACGAATACGAAGTTGACGTCTCCTTCACTGTTGACGAAGGCAACGCCTACGTCGACAGCGCAGACGACGAAGAATCCGTTAGCCAGACTCTGAACGCCGTCGCACCGTCCCTCGAGATTGTGGGCGACTTCGACGACGACGATCGTCTGCAGGTCGGCCAGAGTAACGAGGCCGTGATCAACGCGGAGACGAACGTCGCACCCGGTCAGGATGTCGACTTCCGACTCCGCTTCACCGAGACGATCGTCCGCGGTAGCGGCACTGTCGCTGACGACGGATCGATCGAAGCTACGTTCGACCTCAGCGAGCGAGATGTTGGTGACGAATTCACCGTCACGCCTCGTATCTCGGGCACCCCGTACGGGATCTCTGAAGACGACACCCAGGTCAATGCAGTCCTCGTCGAAGGCGAAGACGACTCTGACGAAGAGTCCGGCGCTGACTGGAAGGCAACCGCAACCCTCCCTGAGAACGCTGTCGAAGGTGAGGTCCTCGAGTTCTCCGTTGATCTCGAGAACAACGGTGACGCCGAAGGCACGACCACCGTTCAGCTCGTCTTCGACGAGAAGAACGTCATTGACTCTGAAGAGACCGTCGGCGCTGGCGAATCCGTCACGCTCGAAGGTACGGACGAGAAGGCCTCCGCTGGAGACTACGAGTGGTCGCTCGTCGTTGGTGACAATGTCATCGACGAGGGCACCCTCACGGTCGACGCCTCCGACGATTCCGACGAATCTGACGAGTCCGATGAATCCGACGAGTCCGACGAATCCGACGAGTCCGACGAATCTGACGAATCCGACGAGTCCGACGAATCTGACGAATCCGACGAGTCCGACGAATCTGACGAGTCCGACGAGTCCGACGCGGACGAATCCGACGAGTCTGACGAGTCCGACGAATCCGACGAGTCCGACGAATCCGACGAGTCCGACGAAGGCGATGACGGTACGCCCGGCTTCGGCGTCGCTGTCGCTCTCGCCGCACTCCTCGGCGCTGCGATGCTGGCACTCCGCCGCCAGGACTAAGCAGCTGAACTAACCGGAGCAGTTCCGGTCCCGCGATTTTCATTTTATCGAACGCTACACCGGCCAGCGACAGCGTTCGTTCTCGAACCCCAGTACTGACGACACACCCCGAACGCCGCTGTGTCCACTGAATCCCCCGAGTCACGCTCGACCAACCGAACCGTTTCCGACGCCACAGCTGTGCATCGGACGACGGCGCTGGGTCACGCGACCGACGACCAGTCGAGCCCCACGAATTGGCACCCATGAGATGTGGACTCTCCTGGCTGCGTTCGTTGAACGTCACTCCGTACTCTATTTCTCCACTCTCATATCCCCAATCACCCACGGGTCGAGACCCGCTTGCTTCTCGATAACCGACCCATTTCGAGCAGTCGTCAGGGGTGTCTCCCTCTTAGCGTGCCCCTGCCGAGTGAACCACGATCTACGCTTTTCCTCTGGCTCCTGGAGTGCATCGCTCTATAGAGCAGAGAGACGGTGAGCATGGGCCGTCGCCCAGACCGCACTTGCCTCGCGAGACCACGAGCACCGAGTAGTCTCGAGCGGCGTGCCTTCGAGGCGTCTGCGGGCTACCGCGTGAACAATCGACCGATCCTCGACCGATACGTCGTCTATCGGTTGCTATATGTCTATACCATCTTCCTCTCGAGTCGTCGATACTGGGGATTCGTTTCGCGGCAGTCGTACTGCACTCGTGTGGCTCGCCCCCGAGCCTCACCGCACATACGTCATCGTCCCCGAGTCCCACCGCACATACGTCATCGCCCCCGAGGTTTCCGGCGGTTTCGATAGCTCACGACGCTCGATACTCGTCCTTCCCCAGAAGACGATCACGTTCATCTCCCGACTCCTGGATCCCTACCGCCTGACCCCTACGCCACGTTCGACGTCTCGAGCGCTTCGTCCGGTTCGCAGACCCGTATCCGGTATCCAGGACTGGAGGTATCTTGCGCACGGTCGACGGTACTGTCCTGGAGGCCGGAGACGCGAAGTACACGGATCGCCAGCGAACTATTCGAGCGTGACGATCGTACGGAATCGTTCCGGGCGCGGTATTCTCGAACAACCGCCGTACTCGTGTGGACACTCCGATCGAGTCGTTTCAATCGTGCTACGCAGAGTCCTGGACGAAGTCGCCCGAACAGTCGTACTCGATGAGTTTGAATCGGGCTATGTCCTGCTCGTCGTCGTACGGCTCGGCGAGATCCGTCAGTCCATAGATGGTAACGGACTCGATGTTGGTCTCGTGCTCGGCGTTCCAGCGTTCACAGAGGTAATTGGCACTGTACGAACGGTGGTTCTCGTTGCTGGCGTAGCGCATATTCAGGAGGTACTTTCGCCAGCGCGAGCTTTCGTACGTTTGTTCGACGCTCGGTGGTCGGTCCCAGGTGACTTCCCCGCCGTTCAGGGCGTCGACTTCGGATCCGTTCTCGAGTTCGCCGGGAGCGACGAGCCACCGAGCGTTGGACGTCGGTTCGGGTGCGAACATCCGCCAGCTTTGATCGGTTTTCGTGGTATCGAGTATCTCTTCGCCGGGGTCTGGGACCTCGGTGTAATCGACGGCGGCGGCGTTCGAAAACAGGATGAGAAGCAAGAACACTGCGGGGACCACGGAGAGGAATACGCCGCGTCCGAGGGAGGCAATCTTCGGGATCGAGGGGTTCGAGACGGACGGTGACGGCAGTCTCGGCACCGTTCGTTGCAGCCACTCGAGTCGACCTCGCAGTGGTGACGCGATACCGAAGCGGTCGGCGAGAGCGTCTACCCTGTCCCAGACCACCGGGGGATAAAACAACAACAAACCGGCGAGCGAGATCAGGGGAAACAGGTCGATGCGTAGCGTGAGGAACATTCCGACGTGCATGCCAGCGAACGCCGTGGCCAGCGCGGCGCGAGGATACCCGGTGAGGAGGATCAACAGCGGGGAGGCGAAGATGCAGACGAGCCAGGCGTACGTGAACAGCCTGAGCAGCATGAACTGGTCTGCGAGCACGTTGCCGAATAGAATCGTCAGATGATCCGCCTGAAAGATATACAGGACCGCTTCGCCGTCCATCCACGTATCGCTTCGATATTTGTGGATCGCGTTCGTGGCGTACATCAGGAAGACCTGCAAGAGCACGGCCATCGTCGCTTCGCTGGCGACCGTCGACCGTGATCGGTCGACTTCACGGGCATCGATCGACCAGCGCTCACCGAGCGGGAGGAAGATTCCCCAGAACACCAACAGACGCAAGAGGGCGTCGCCACCATTGAGCACCATCGGGTTTCGGATGTGCAACGACATGAGCAAGAGCCAGGAGACGATCGTTACGAAACGGGTTCGATAACCAAAAATCATCGCGAGCGCGAACGCACCTGCGATGAGGAAGAGGAGCGCCTGCACCCAGGCTTCGCCCGAGAGTGCGTGTAACGAGTACACGTCCGAATAATCCGAATAGAGCGCCTTTATTGGGAGAATACCCGCATCAGTGTGAAAGTCGTGAAAGTCTCGAGTCCGATTCAACAGGTCGAGGATGATGAGTAGCCCGAGCGCGATTCGAAACGCGGCGAGCGCCCGGAGGTCTATCTCGAACCGTCGCTGGAGGGCGGCGGCGAATCGATCCATAGCGGCTGACAGCCGGTCCAGACTGGAGGTGGGTTGCGAGGACATCGTTCAGTTCGATCGTTTCCGTGGTGTCACGCGCAATGACGCATAAGTTTGTTGTCTCCTTTCTCGCTCAGTTTCGATCGGCGTGGTTTCGAGGAAACTCCTGGCAGCGTACTCGAGAAACTTCTGGCGCGTACTCTAACTGCAAACGCGCGCGTTCGCACATCCGCGAGAATCTCGAGCTAAGGCACATCGAGACCAGGTACCATCACCGGAACGCTGAATTAGACACCGACCGAAAATCGACCAATGAGCGTCGATCTCGAGGTTCCCGCAGATGCCCCCATTCTCCTCTTCGACGGCGTCTGCAACCTCTGCAACGGCTTCGTCCAGTTCGTCGTGCCCCGCGATACGGAGGAGCAGTTCTACTTCGCATCCCTCCAGTCCGATGTGGGCAAAGCGCTGTGTGCCGAGCACGGCCTCCCGACCGACGAACTCGAGTCGGTCGTCCTGGTCGAGGGTGACGAGAGCTACGTCAAGTCAGGGGCGATCATCCGCACCGCGAGACGTCTCGGCGGGATCTACGCCCTGCTGTCGCCGTTTCGGTTCGTCCCGCGCCCAGTTCGGGACTGGGCGTACGACTTCGTTGCGAACCGGCGCTATCGCTGGTTCGGGAAGAAAGAGCAGTGTATGATGCCGACGGGGGATGTGCAGTCGCGGTTCCTCGAGTGAGCGAATCCTGAGAATAGACGTCGGCCGTCAGTGTGGGTCGACAGTTGTCGGCCGTCAGTTGTAGGTCGTTAGCCGTCAGCCGTTAGCCGTCAGTCGTCAACTGCACCCAGCAGTCGCCAACTGTTAGTTGTTAGCCGACAGCCGTTAGTCGTCAGCAGCGGGAACTTCCTCGCTCTCCCCGAGCACGGCCTCCTCGCGCTCTCGCTCGAGGTCCTCCAGGTACTCGTCGGCGTCGATGGCGGCCTTCGACCCCATGCCAGCGGCGGTGACGGCCTGCTGGTAGTGGTAGTCGACGACGTCGCCGGCACCGAAGATGCCGGGGACGGCGGTTTCGGTCTGGCCGCCGCCGTCGCCGCCGTTCGTCTCGAGATATCCCTCTTCGTCGGTCTCGATGCCGAGTCCCTCGAGGTAGTCGGTGTTGGGCGTGTGGCCGATAGCGAAGAAGACGGCACCGACGTCGAAGTCGAACTCCTCGGTTTCGGGGTCGTCGAGGCGGTCGGTCGGGTGCCCCTTCTCGTTGCGAACGAGGGTGACGTGGTCGACCCCCTCCTCCTGGGAGCCGTGGATCTCGACCAACTCGGTGTTCTTCATGATCTCGATGTTGCCGTCCTGGACGTGCTCGTGGACGCGGTCGATCCAGTAATCTTCTGCGCGGAATTCCTCGCGGCGGTGGGCCAGGTAGACCGTGTCGGCGAACTTCGTGAGGAACGAGGCTTCCTCCATGGCCGCGTCACCGCCGCCGACGACGAGCATGTCCTCGTCGCGGAAGAAGGCGCCGTCGCAGGTCGCACACGTCGAGAGGCCGTAGCCCATGAGTTCGTCCTCGCCGGGGATGCCGAGGGTGCGGGCGCTGGCGCCGGAGGCGACGATGACGGCGTCGGCGGTGTAGCGGTCGCCGTTGGTGAGGTCGACGCAGAAGGAGTCCTCGGTGGCGTCCTCGACGTCCTCCACGACGGAAGGATCCTCGAGCCGCTCGACGTTTTCGACGATGCCGTTTTTCAGTTCGGCGCCGAACTGGCGGGCCTGTTCCTTCATGTTGTTCACGAGTTCCGGGCCGCTGATCCCCTCGGGGAAGCCCGGGTAGTTCGCCACGTCGGTCGTCAGGGTGAGCTGGCCGCCGGGTTCGTCGCCCTCGATGACCAGGGGCTCGTTGTTCGAGCGCCCAGCGTAGATGGCAGCCGTCAGGCCAGCGATGCCCGTTCCGGCGATGAGCAGGCGACGGTGCTCGACGACCTCGCAGTCGTCATCGCGGGCGATGCCGAGCATCTCGTCGAGTTCGCCGGTTTCGTCGAGGGCGCTGGTCTCGTCCCAGCCGCCGATCAGTTCGTCGTTCACGAATACCTCGGGGGCGGTCTTGCGGCCCTCGGCGCGGTCGACCATCTCCTCGAACAGGTCCTCGTCGCCCGTGACGTTGTACGTCTCGTACTCGACCTCTTTGGCGTCGAAGAGGTTCTTCGCCTTCTCGCAGTACGGGCAGTTCTCTTTGGTGTAAATTTCGACTCGAGGGGCGTCGCTCATGTATCCGTAGTACGCACAGGCGACCTAAACGCCTTGCGTTCCTGGCGTTCCTGGCATTCCCCGCATTCCTGGCATTCCCCGCATTCCTAGCATTCCGCGATCGACCGCGTGTCGACTCGCCGAGTCGAGGCGAGCGTCACCACGGTCCGTTCCGGTGTCCCGATCGACGTACTCGACGGTCACCTCGATCTGGCGACCCGTCCGATCCTCGAGGGCGTCTTCGAGCGTGGGGACGAGGTCCGGATAGGCGACGCCGTCGGGGCGACGAACCACGGCGGTCACCTCGTACGACGAGGCCAGGTCGCCCCCGACGAACTCCGTTCGGAGGTCGACCAGCTCGAGCCGATCGTACTCGGGGTCGTCCAGGGCGGTCCGAACCTCCTCGTTGACGTCGTTCTCGAAGGAGACGTGGTGAAAGAGGACGCCGCCGGCGAGCAGACAGACTAGCGAGAGGACGAGCACGGCGGGAACGATCGCGCCGAGGCGGTCGCGGGTCAGGTTCTGACCTAGATCCCCCGGAACCCAGTCGCCGGGCCGGTAGCCGAGGTACCAGAAGACGGCGAGGCCGGAGAGGACGATGGACGCGGCGTTGATCGTGAGCAGGACGAACGCCCCGGCCGCGACCAGGGGCGCGTTCCAGGCCAGGCCGATGCCGACGGCCGCCGCGGCGGGGATGAGCGCTGCGGCGATCATGACGCCGACCAGCGAGACGGGCAGGGCGGTCGCCAGACCGAACGCGCCCGCAGCACCGGCACAGATGCCGATGATCAGCGAGAGGAGGTCGGGAGAGATGCGGGTGCTCACCTGGTGGATGGCCGTGATCTCGATGGTAGAGGGGACGATCCCGCCTGAGCGAAGGAGCCAGGCGAACGCGAAGGCCCCGGCCATCGCGGCCACCAGTCCGCCGACGAGCGAGGAGATGCCGTCGACGATCATGCCGCGGTCGTTGAGCACCATCCCGACGGTACCAGTCAGCGCGGCACTCACCTGCGGGGCGATGACCATCGACCCCACGACGATGGCCGGCGAATCGAGCAGGAGACCGGCCGTCGCTACGATCGCGCTCAGGAGCGTCATCGCGTAGTAGGTGAGGCGATTCGGCGTCATGTTCAGCGCCCGCGTTCGAATCTCCTCGTAGAAGATGCTGTCGTCGGACTCACTCCCGCTGACGAAGCGCTCCTCGAGGGACTCGAGGCCCGGCGTGCGCGCCGTCTCGATCGAACTGACGACGATGAACTTGTCGTCGACACCGGCGTCTTCGAGCGTCTCGAGGACCTCCTCGACGGCCTGCGTCGGCAGCGGAAATTGGACGATGACGTTGTCTTCCCCGTCAGTGTTCTCCCGGAGGGTCACGTAATCGATTCCCTCGGTGTCGAGCGCGAACAGCACGTCGTCCCGGACGGCGGAGGGGACGAGCGCCTGTATCAATCGCATCGCCGGCATTACCACAGCCCCCTAGTTACGTCTTTATCGTCCTGACAATCGCTGTGAGTGGACCGTCCTGGATCGATGACGATGCGTTTACGACCGTTCCGGCCGACAACCGCGTATGGCCGCTGATCTCGAGGAGAAGACCGATCGGTACGGAACTTTGCTGGCGGAAGCGCTCGAGGCGGCGACCGTCGCGCCGCCGGAGGGGTCGCCGATGGCCGAGGCTGCTGCGGAGTGTGACGAGATGGCCCGGTCGTACCTCGAGGACGGCCGCCACTTTCGGGATGAAGACGACCTGGTGAACGCGCTCGCGGCGTTCTCCTACGGACACGCCTGGCTCGATGCCGGGGCTCGGATCGGATTGTTCGACGTGCCGACCGAGGGTCACCTCTTCACCGTCTGAGGGCGCCGGCGATTCCAGCGCCTGAACGCCCGATAGGCAACGAACGATCATGTACTAACCGAAACGTACATAACTACTCGCGTGACTCTTTATAAAGAAGGCAAAAGCTTTATATGCCTTTCGCCCTTACCCTGTGTTAGCTGGAGCGTCCGGGTTTTCTTCTGGTTCCCCCCACCCGGGAGCTTCGAGTAACCGAGTCGATACACCATGACAGATACGACAATTCGAACCTACAGTGGCGAGACACAGCGGGAACAAGAACCGCGAGCCAGCGAGGACGAGCAGTGCCCCGAGTGCGGCGGCCGACTAATCTCGGACAGCGAACACGCCGAGACGGTGTGTTCGGAGTGTGGCCTGGTCGTCGAGGAAGACGAGATCGATCGCGGGCCAGAGTGGCGCGCGTTCGACTCCGCCGAGAAGGACAAGAAGTCCCGCGTCGGCGCGCCGACGACCAAGATGATGCACGACCAGGGCCTGTCCACTAACATCGGCTGGCAGGACAAAGACGCCTACGGGCGCTCGCTCTCGAGCCGTCAGCGTCAGAAGATGCAGCGCCTGCGTACCTGGAACGAGCGCTTTCGCACCCGCGACAGCAAGGAGCGCAACCTCAAGCAAGCCCTCGGCGAGATCGACCGCATGGCCAGCGCGCTCGGTCTCCCGGAGAACGTCCGTGAGACCGCCAGCGTGATCTACCGGCGAGCGCTCGACGAGGACCTACTCCCAGGACGCTCGATCGAGGGTGTCGCCACCTCGTCGCTGTACGCCGCCGCGCGACAGGCCGGGACGCCGCGCAGCCTCGACGAGATCGCCGCCGTCAGCCGCGTCGACCGGATGGAGCTGACCCGGACCTACCGATACATCGTCCGCCAGCTCAACCTCGAGATCAAGCCGGCCGACCCCGAGAGCTACGTCCCGCGGTTCATCAGCGACCTGGACCTCTCGGACGAGACCGAGCGCCGGGCGCGCGACCTGCTCGAATCGGCTCGCAAGCAGGGCGTCCACAGCGGCAAGTCGCCGGTCGGCCTCGCGGCCGCGTCGGTCTACGCCGCGGCCTTGCTGACCAACGAGAAGGTCACCCAGAACGACGTCAGCGAGGTCGCGAGCATCTCCGAAGTGACCATTCGAAATCGGTACAAGGAGTTGCTCGAGGCCAGCGACACGATGACGGTCTAAGGTCGGTCGACAGCGCATCCGTCGGTTCGGTGTCGATCGACTCGTCGTTTCAACTGCGCGGTAACGTTTTTGACGGTGGGTGTGTATTGCCATAGCATGGTCGAAACGACCGTCCAACTCGTCTGCCCTGAATGCGTCAAAGAGTGGCAACTGACGCCGACGGAATTGCCCGACTCCACCTCGATGTTTCACTGTCCTAACTGCCACGCCTCCCGGCGAATGGCCGAATTTACTCGAACGGATCGCGATCTGCGAACGTTGAAACAACTCGGATAACTACGGCGGCCCGATCGCGAATCCTTTTTCGATCCCACCTGGACAGCGCACCGCGTCTCGAAGGGGTAAACCAATTTGTGTCCGCGGGAAACCTTATTGAATTCCGTCAGAAACGGGAGATTACGCCGTTCAAAATCTCGTTAGGCCCATCCTTCCGAGTGATTTTTGACGACCGATTTCCCCTCGAGATGGTCTTGAACGGCGAAATTTCGTTCAATCGCCACCTGGAGCGTGTTAACGAGACTCAAGATAATAATATAACCCTGCAGTGGGTATGATTGCATGGTTATGAAGAAACAAGAGCTCATTCACCTTCACGGCCTTCTTGCCGAAGTATCGAACCACTGTGCCAACTGGGAGGACTGTTCGGTTTCGCTCGACGAGTACGAGTCTCTTGGGATTCGGCCGACATCGATTCACAAATCGAAAACCGATCACAAAGCTGCTGTTTTTGCGCTGGCTGGGGGAATTACGCAACCGATGCGAGAGGGGGAGGCGGAAGCAGTCGCAGCCACGGCCGACTGAGTTTCCTGCGATACCCTGGTCTACGACACCACCGACTGGAGAGACTGGCTCTCTCTGACGCTTTATTTCGACTTCGACTTCGATTTCGACTTCGACTTCAACTCTCACTACTCCGCCCCGCTTCGTGTTCCACTCCACGAATCCGTTCTTCAGACCCACGAATCCGTTCTTCAGACCCCCGAATCCGTACTTCGAAGCTCTCGAGCGACGGACTGTGCTGCTCTCGCTCGAGATACACGCTGCTCAGTATTCGTGGGACGGCTAGTCGACTACTGCATCTGGTTGGCGATCGTCACTCGAGCAAGTCTTCGAACTCGGGGAGGACGTCGTCGTCTGTTTCGGAGGCGTGCTCGTTAGCCGCGTCTTCGCTGGGAGTCTCGTCTTCGTCGTCTCGGGCCGATTCGTCGGTCGACGGTTCGTCGTCGCTGTCGTTGCTGTCGTTGTTCGCGTGGCTGTCGTTGTCTTCGTCGCTATCGCCGTCCTCGTCGCTATCGCCGTCCTCGTCGCTATCGTTGTTCGCGTCGTTGTCGTCGCCCTCGTCGTCCTCTTCGAGCACCATCACCGAGAGCACCTCCAGGGGAATGTTCTCGAGTCGCTGGCCAATCTCCTTGCGGGCGATGCGAGAGGCGTGTTCCTCCCGTTCGACGTTGAAAACGGTCATCTCGAGTTCGAGGGCCACGAGGGCCTCGTCGGCGGCGATGAACGCAGGCGGCAGTTCTTCGCCTCCTGGAGAGGTGCGCTCGCCCATGTTGATCTCGACGTAGTTCAGGTCAGGGTTCAGCATCTCGCCCGTTTTCGAGATGGCGATACGGATTGCCTCGTCCTCCGTCTCGACGTCGAACACCGGCACGGCCGCTTCGACGACAACCCTGCAATGCATAGTGAGCTATTGTATCGCATTCGGTATGAAGGTTCGCCCGTAGTGGGCCACGGGCGTCGCTCCTGCTCCCGCTTCCACTCTCGTTCTCGCTCTCGATGTTCGAACCGGGCCGAAATCAGAAGGCCCATAGCCGCACCCACGAAGGCCACGACGAGAGCGATGGCGACAGCCACTGTCAGCGATACGATTGCCGTCGAGGACCTCTCGGGCGGGTTCGATCTGTACCTCACCCTCGAGAGCGGGCAGAGCTACCTCTGGACGCGTAGCGATGGCGAGATGTACACGGACCGTCGAGCGCCCGAGGCGTGGTACCGGACCGTCGTCGACGACGTCCCGATTCGGTTGCGCCAGCCCGATGGCCCTGGCGGCGACCTGGAGTGGCAGTCGACGGCCGACGCCGACCCGCTCGTCCGCGAGCTAGTGCGTCTCGAGGACGACCTCGAGGCGATCGCCGCGGACGCGCCCGATGATCCGTTGATCCAGGCGGCGTACGCGGCCCACGACGGGATGCGACTGGTCGACGACCCACCCTTCGGGACCCTGATCTCGTTCATCTGCTCGGCGCAGATGCGCGTCGGGCGCATCCACGGCATGGTCTCGACGCTCGCGAGGGAGTACGGCGACGCCCACGCGCTCGCCGGTGAGACCGTCTACGCCTTCCCGACGCCCGAACAGCTCGCGACCGCCACCGAAGCCGACCTCCGGGACCTGCGTCTGGGGTATCGCGCCCCCTACGTCCAGCGCACGGCCGAGATGGTTGCGAACGGCGAGGGCCACCCCGAGGATGCCCGCGATCTCGAGTACGAGGCTGCCCGCGAGCACCTCACGCGGTTCGTCGGTGTCGGCGACAAGGTGGCCGACTGCGTCCTGCTCTTCTCGCTGGGGTTCGACGAGGCCGTCCCCCTCGACACGTGGATCAGGAGTGCGATCGCGGAGTACTACCCCGATTGCGACCGCGGATCGTACGGCGAGACGTCTCGAGCGATTCGCGAGCGACTCGGCGGTCAGTACGCCGGGTACGCCCAGACGTACCTCTTCCATCACCTGCGAACGGGTGCGGTCGACGCGTAGCGGTTCGCGAGAAATTCGACCCGTCGATTCGTGCGGCCCCTCGAGCTGGCGACGACGCGCGATATGAGCGGTGGCGATGTCGTCTCGAGGCGCTGACGAGTGTACGAACGTAACTCGAGTGTACGAACGTGACTCGAGTGTACGAACGTAACTCGAGAGTACGTACGTGGCCCGAGAGTCACAGCGGGGGTCGAAGACGCGGTGCTGATCTTTAGTGGGCTGGCTCCTCTGCCGGCGCGATCATGTCCTCGATTCGCAGAATAAGGATGTTGTTCGTGTCGTCTTTCCCATCGAGTACTCCCTCGATGACCAGTTTCGACAGCGGCGTCGGCCCGACGGTGACGCTGTCGCCCTCGTGGATGTCGCCGGTCGAGCCCTGGACGTGGATCTCGGCCCGGCAGAGTTCCGGGTGGTGGACGCTCGAGAGGTCGATTTCCTCGACGATGATGCCCTCGATGGGGGTGCCCTCGTGGGTGAGCGGGACGGCCGCTGGCTCGTCCATCTGCTGGATCTCGAGGGCCTCGAAGGCGGCTGCGGTCGGTTTGTAGCCGCCTTTTGGGCCGGGGACGCCCTCGACCAGCTGGAGGGCCTTCAGGCTCTGCATCTGATTGCGGATGGTGCCGGGATTGCGGTCGACCTGCTCGGCGATGTCCTCACCTTTAATGGCATCCTCGTCCTCGGAGTGAAGATTCGTAAGCGCTCGCAAAATTTTCTTTTGGCTCGGGGTAAGCTCGATTGATGACATGGTGAATCCTTCGTAATTGATTTGCTTAAATCCGATGGTCAGGTACGGTTTCGATCGCTATCTCGATTTTCTTCACGACCGTAGTAATCAATTCCGCTTCCTGTCCGTCGATTCGTCGCCGCACTTACGACTGGGCGTCCACCGGCGTCGCGACGCGGACGTGGCGGGCCACCTCCTGTGGGAGCGAGACCTGGGTTTCGGTATCCGCTGACTCGAGCGGCCGCGCGGTCACCATCCCGAAGGGGGCGACCTCGACGATCTCGAGTTCGACCCCGGGTTCGACGCCGTGTTCGGCCAGATACGAGAGAATCTCAGGGTCGTGATCGGCGACTTCCCGGACGACGACGCGGTCGCCCGCCTCGAACGCCGAGATGGCGTCGCCGGTCGGCGTCTCCGGTGCCTCGAGCTCGGCGCTCGGAATGGGGGCACCGTGAGGGTCGACGTCGGGATCGTCCAGTGCAGCGGCGACCCTGGCCTCGAAATCCTCGCTGATGTGGTGCTCGAGGCGGTCGGCCTCCGCGTGGACCTCCGACCAGTCGTAGTCGAGGTGTTCGGTCAGGTAGGCCTCGAGCAGGCGGTGGTGGCGGATCACCTCGAGGGCGACGGTCTCGCCTTCCGGGGTGAGGACCACCCCGCGGTACTTCTCGCGGTCGACGAGGCCGCGCTCCTCGAGCTTCGAGAGCATGCTGGTGACGGTTGGCGAAGTGACATCGAGCGCCTCGGCAATGGCGGAGGTCTTGACCCGCTCGTCGCGTCCCTCCTGGAGCTGGTAGATTGCCTTGAGGTAGTCTTCCATGACGTCACTCAGCATCATCGTCCGAATTTAGGCGCGTCTATTCCTAAAGGTTCCGACGATCGAATTCGATCGCGACCGGCCCCGCTTCGCCGACCTCGCGGAATTGGGTACCCGAATCCGAAATCGGATCACTCTAAACGTCAGATGGAGAACCTCGCGGTATGGATCGAGCTGTCCACGTAATTGGTGCACCGATGGACTACGGGGCTGATCGACGCGGCGTCGACATGGGAACCTCCGCGATCAGGTACGCGGGCCTCGCCGACCAACTCGCGAACGCCGGCGTCGAGTGCCTCGACCAGGGCGACCTCCCGATGCCCCGTGCCGAGGAACGCGACCCCGACGCGAACCAGCCGGTCGAGGGCAATGCCAAGTTCCTCCGCGAGGTCGAGGACGTGACCACGCGCGTCGCCAGTTCCGTCGCGGCGACCCTGGAGACCGGCGCGTTCCCGCTGGTCCTCGGCGGCGACCACTCCATCGCCATCGGATCGATGGGCGGCGCCGCCAGGGACGCCGACCTCGGCGTCGTCTGGTTCGACGCCCACGCCGACCTCAATACGCCCGCGACGTCCCCGAGCGGGAACGTCCACGGAATGCCCCTCGCGGCGACGCTCGGTCACGGCATGTTCGACGGACTCGAGTGGGCTCACGCCCCGCGGGTCCGCGAGGAATCGGTCGCCTACGTCGGTCTCCGGAGCATCGACGAGCGCGAGCGCGAACTCGTTCGCGAAAGCGAGTTGACCGCGTTCACCATGGCCGACATTGACGATCGGGGCATTGCAGCGGCCGTCGAGGACGCCCTGGACGTGGCGACGGCGGGCACCGACGGCGTCCACGTCAGCCTCGACCTGGACTGGCTCGATCCCAACGTAGCCCCCGGCGTCGGGACCCCCGTTCGCGGCGGCGTCACCTACCGGGAGGCCCACTCGGCGCTCGAGACCGTCTACGAGCGCGACCAGGACGAGGGAATCCTCCGGTCGATGGACGTCGTCGAGGTCAACCCGATCCTGGACGAGCAAAACGAGACGGCCGAACTGGCCGCCGAACTGGCGGCGAGCGTCTTTGGGAAGCGGATTCTGTAACTATATCGAATACTTGAGTATTTCCGACGGGTTCTGCTGCATGGGAACGGTGCGCACGCCTATCCGGGTTTCAACACCTTTGTATCGGTGTGCTACGGAGGTTGGCGTATATGACCGAGAACGTCGTCGTGCTCGGCTCCGGCTACGCCGGCGCCGGTGCGATCAAGTCGCTCCAATCGGAACTCGACGAGACCGCTCGACTGACCTGGATCTCCGACACCGACTACCACCTCGTGTTGCACGAGTCCCATCGCGTGGTTCGAGATCCCTCGGTTCGCTCGGACATCACCATCCCGGTCGCCGACATCGCCGACCCCAAGACCCGGTTCATCACCGACACCGTCACCGGCCTCGACACCGAGGAACGCATCGTCGAACTCGAGGACGGAAAGGACGTCGAGTACGACTACGTGCTGGTCGCACTGGGTAGCAGCACCGCCTACTACGGCATTCCCGGCCTCGCGGAGCACTCGCTGACGCTCAAGAGCCTCGACGACGCCCTCGAGATCAACGAGCGGATCACCGAGGCGAGTCGCGACGCGACCCGCGGGGAACCGGCCCAGGTCGTCATTGGCGGCGCCGGTCTCTCGGGCATCCAGACCGCCGGTGAGATCGCGGCATTCCGCGACGAGAACCGCGCGCCCCTCGATATCCACCTGGTCGAGGCCCTCGACGAAATCTTCCCCGGGAACGATCCCGAGATCCAGCAGGCCCTGCGCGACCTGCTCGAGGAAGCCGGCGTCACGATCCACACCGACGACCCGATCACCGAGGCCGAAGACGGCGTCATCCACTTCGACGAGGGCGACCCCCTCGAGTACGACGTGTTCGTCTGGACTGGCGGCATCACGGGGCGCCAAGCCCTCGACGGGACCGACCTCGAGAACCAGCACAACCGCGTCAACGCGAAGGCGAATTTCCGGACCTCCGACGAGCGCGTGTTCGCCATCGGCGACTCGGCAATCGTCGACCAGGGCAGCCAGCCCGCCCCACCGACCGCGCAGGCCGCCTGGCAAGCCGCGGAGGTCGTCGGCGAGAACATCGCCCGCGCAATCGACAACCGCCCGCTCGAGACCTGGGAGTACGACGACAAGGGGACGGTCGTTTCCGTCGGCGACGAGGCCGTCGCCCACGGCGTCAAGAGACTCCCCGTCGACACCTTCGGTGGCTTCCCCGCGAAGAACCTCAAGAAGCTCATCGCCGCCCGCTGGATCGCCGATCTGACCTCCTGGAACCGGGCCCGCAAGGCCTGGTCCGTGCTCTGATCGAGGCCTGAGTGTCCCGTGGACCCGATCGTTTTCGACGTCTTGTCTTCGCTCGAGGGCGCCCTCAGTAGCCTTGCCGATGGATCGGTTCCGGTTTCGGATGCCGTTCCTGACCCGGTCCTGGTTCCAGGACTGGCCCAGGCGCAACTCGCCAGCGTCGAGGGGTGGGCTCGAAACCTCCTCGACGCCGCCAGTGGCCCCTGGCAGTACGCCCTCGTCTTCGCGCTCGCGGCGACTCCCCTGCTCGAGATCCTGGTGGTGATCCCGCTCGGTGTCGCCCTCGATCTCGATCCGGTCGGAGTCGCCATCGTGGCGTTTGCCGGCAACGTCCTCCCGATCTACGGCATCGTTCTGGCGGCCGACCGGGTCATGGCGTGGCTCGAGGGCCGTCGCTCGAGTGAACCCTCTAAGCGCCGAAAACGGGCGGTCCGCATCTGGAACCGCTACGGTCTGCCAGGGCTGGCGCTTCTCTCGCCCGTCACGACCGGGGTCCACCTGGCGGCCGTCCTCGCGCTTTCGCTAGGCGCTCGTGGCCGGGACACGCTCGCGTGGATGACCGCCAGCATCGCCCTCTGGACGGTCCTCATCACGATCGCCAGTGTCGTCGGACGGTCCGCGATCGAGGGCGCCTTCTAGTCGCTTCTACGGACTCACTCGGTCTGGCCCGTCGTCACCGACGACGAGAACCGGCTTCGAGGACAGGCGAACCAGCGCGTCGACCGTACTCCCCAGCAGGGCTTCGCGAAACGCCGATCGACCTTGCGCACCCACGACGATCATCGAACAGCCCTGCTCGTCGGCGTAGTCGAGAACCTCCTCGTGGGGCGTCCCTCGTTTCCGAGCGGTCGTGACGTGGACGCCGGACTCGCCCGCCGCCGCCTCGACTCGCTCCAGGGCGTCGTCAGCACGGGATCGCTGTCGCTCGCGAACCTCCTCGGGGTCGACGATTCCCGAATCGTAGGCCGTTCGGTCCTCGAGCACCGAGATGGCGAACAGCGGGACCGCGAGCGTCTCGGCGAGGAAGACGGCGTGATCGACCGCTCGCTCGGCCGTGTCGCTGCCGTCGGTGGCGACGAGAATCGACTCGTACATACCTGGCCTTGGTCGCCGATCGGAAAGAAGATTCACCTCCTGGATCGAGCCCTGGATTTTTCTCGTATCCGGACGAGGGCCTCGTATGAACGTCAGACAGGTTATTCCCCGAGACGCGATCCCCAGCATCGACGATCCCCGGTTCGGCCCGGACCACCGGGGACCGGCTTCCGACGAAGCCGTCGTCCTCGAAACCGAGGACGGCTCCGCGCGGGCGTACCCGCTCCGGATTCTCGACTACCACGAGGTGGTCAACGACGAGGTTTCGGGCGCCCCGGTGGCCGTCACCTGGTGTCCGCTCTGTGCCAGTGCCGTCGTCTACGACGCCGTCGTCGACGGTCGTCGCCTTACGTTCGGCGTGAGCGGAAAGCTCGCCGACGACGACCTGGTCCTCTACGATCGAGAAACTGACTCCGAGTGGAAACAATCCTCGGGCGTCTGCATCGACGGCTCTCTCGAGGAGGCACGACTGTCTCCGCGGGCGTCCTCACTGACGACGGTCGAGCGTTTTTCCGAGCGCTACCCCGACGGCCGAGTCCTCCAGCCCGTCCCCGACGCCGAAAGCGAAGCCGCGAGCGAGAACGACGATCCGGCGCCGGTCGACTACGACGAACGACCGTACGCGGGGTACTTCGCGAGCGACGAAGTCGGCCTCGCTGGCCTTCGTGGCGACGGTGACGGCGACAGTGACGGCGGCCGGACCTGGAACCGAACTGACCTCGAGCCCAAAGCGGTCGTCCTCGGCATCGAGCGCGCCGGCGACGCGCTCGGAATCCCCGTCCCGTGGGTTCGCGAGGCGGGTGGCGTCCTGACGGCGTCGGTCGGCGAGAGCGAGGTCGTCGTCCTGGCTGGCGAGGCCGGCATCCACGCGTTCGAGGCGCCCGATTTCGCCCTCGAGTTCGGGCGAGCGGTAGACGTGGATGTGGACGTAGACGTAGACGCAACCGGCAGCTCGCCGCTCGTCGGCGACGGCACGACCTGGGACCCCGTCACCGGCGAGAGTGAGGACGGGCGCCGCCTCGAAGCCGTCCCTGCGAAGCGATTGTTCGCGTTCGCCTGGTGTGACGATCACGGGCAGGAATCGCTCGTCGATCGGTGAGTCGGCAGCGAGTGCACCCCTGGCGCCGGTGCCGGTGAACGCGCCGCTCGGTGACGAACGTCGCGTTACCTCACGCTCGAGGGTCCAGATCCGGTCCTGGATAGGTGCCTCCCTCGACGGCCTCGTACAGGCTCTCGGCGTCGAACACCGTCGCGAACGCGTCAGGCGACCGCACGCTCACGGCGACCCGCGGCTGTAAGGTCATGCCCGCTTTCGCCGACCCCAGGCGCTCGTCGAACGAGAGGAGGTGTGCGGCGTTCCCCCGGTAGGCCGAGGCGAGTGCCGGGTGATCCTCGGACGGGTGCTCGACGCGGACGCGCTCACGCTCGAGTCGGTCACGGTGGGCTCGCGCGAGGTCGGCGTCGGCCAGCGCGGTCACGAGCGATTCGGTCGCTGCGAGAAGTTCGTCGCTCGCGACCAGGTCGATCCAGGAGTGGCGACGTACGTGGTCGAGGGCGTCCCTGGCTGCCCCGCCGACGAGGAGGTCCGCCGCGAGTACGTCCGCGTCGGCGACGACGCGCGCCGGGTTCGGCTGGTCAGGCATCTTCGTCCTCCGGGGTCGATTCGGGCGCAGGTTTCGGTTCCGATTTCGACGCTGGTTCCGGCTTCGATCCTGAACCTGGATTGGGGTCGTCGTCGGCCGACTCGCGCCGTCTCGCTAGCTCGTTTTGAATCGTCTCGAGATCACCCGTGAACGACTCGCCCCGGTCGAACAGCGTTTGCCAGCGTTCGGTCATCACTCGAGGTTGGGGTTCGATCCTCAAAAGTACTCGAGCGGCGGCCGGTCAGTCGATGGTCGCGTTTGTTCGAGAGTGGCGTCGAGTTCGCGGTGGGAGGCAAGTCGAGCCCGTGGTGGGAGGCAAGTCGAGCCCGTGGTGGGAGGCAAGTCGAGTCAGGCAGCGATTTCGTCCAGGTAGCAACCAAATTATATAGGGGGTAGAATATTGATTCACCTATGTGTGATTTTCCGTGAGAAAAATGCGCCGGTCCCCTAACGCGAAACGGAGTGCCTCCGCCGTCGAAGTTACGTTTTCTGTATCTGACGATTCGTATCCGTTCGTCGCGGCATCGACCATCGATGGCTGTGAAATCGAGTTAGCGAAACTGCTTCCGCGGGACGACGGCCGGTTCGCGGAGTACTTCACCGTCACGGGGGCCGAGACGAGTCGAATCCGCGACCTCGCGGCGAACCACGCCTCGATGAGCGTTTCGCTTCTCGAATCGTACGACCGCGGTGGGTTGTTCGAATTTCTGGTGTCCGTCGACTGTCCCGCCGTGACCCTGGCGACGTGCGGAGCGCTCCCCAGAGAGGTTCGTGGCGTCGACGGCGAAGGACGGATCGTCGCCGAAATACCGTCGCCGTACGACGCTGGTAACGTCATCGAGACGTTTCTCGAGGAGACCGCCGGCGCCTCGCTCGTCTCCAAGCGCGAAACGGGATCCATTACGCCGCTCTTTACGGAATCGTCGTTCGAGCAGGTCCTGGAGGCCCAGCTCACCGACCGTCAGCACGAGGTGCTCGAGGTCGCCTACGACGCGGGCTACTACGACTGGCCGCGAACGTGTACCGGCGAGGAGGTAGCCGAGCGCCTCGACATTACCTCCGCAACGTTCTCAGAGCACATCCACACCGCCGAGCGAAAGCTGCTCACGATGCTTTTCAGCGGGTCGTGAGGCTGGGGACGTGACCGAACACGACGGAACGTGACTGAACGCGACAGACCACGACGTCAATCGCTCTCAGAAACTGTGACGGTCGTCCGGCCGCTGGTAGCGATGGTCACGTCACACCCGTGAAACCGGAACTCGATGACGCCCGTTCGCAGTGATACTCCGTGGCCGGTCGGTGCGAACAGTTGATCGAGCGCCTCGGGGTCGACGACCTCGTAGAGCGGGGGGATGGATTCCGGTGTCGACCCGGTGGCGGCGGCGACCGCCTCGACCACCTCTTCCGAGGGTGATTCCTCGCTCGCCCAGTCGTGGAAGACGGTGTACGTGTCGGTCTCCGGATCGTACCCAATCCTGTCGTCGGGTGAGTGGTTTGAGGACATTGGAGGACAGAAGTGATTATCGACTATCAGGCACGATGAGGGGCGACGTCTTAGTTTCGGCCCCTACATCTCGAGGGCCCCGAACGGATCCGAAACGAGCCACCGGATCCGGTTTTCTCTCACTCATCGTCGTCGCCGTCGCCGCCGCCACCGCCGTCGGCCGCGGCCGGAAGGGCAAACGAGAATGTCGCACCCTCGCCCGGTTCGGAGTCGACCCAGATTGTGCCTCCGTGACGCTCCAGGACGCGCTGGCAGATCGCCAGGCCGATCCCGGTGCCGGTGTCTTCCTCGCGTGAGTGAGCGCGGTTGAAGACGTCGAAGATTTGGTCCGTCTCCTGGGGATCGATGCCAATGCCCTCGTCTCGCACCGAGATGACCCAGTCCGATTCGTCGCACTCGGCCGAGATGTGCACGCGCGGTGGGGCGTCGCCGGCGTAGGTGAGCGCGTTGGCAATCAGGTTCTGAAAGACCTGTCTGAGTTGACTACCATCGGCCCGGACCCGCGGCATCGGATCGGCGGTGATCACCGCGTCGGTCTCCGCGACTCGCACCTCGAGGTTGGCGAGCGCCTCCTCGAGAGCCTCGCCGGCGTCGACCGGTTCGAGCGGGGCTCCCTGGGTGTCGATCCGCGAGTACTGGAGCAAGCCGTCGATCATCTCGCGCATTCGTTCGGCACCATCGACGGCGAATTCCAGGAATTCCTCGCCGTCCTCGTCGAGGTCGTCACCGTATCGGCGCTCGATCAGTTGCAGGTAACTCGAGACCATTCGCAGGGGCTCCTGGAGGTCGTGGCTGGCGGCGTAGGCGAACTGCTCGAGGCGTTCGTTCGAGTCCTCGAGGCGGTCGATCGTTCTCTCGAGTTCCGTCCGGTACTCGGTGCGCTCGATCGTTTCCGCGAGAATGTTGGCGACGCTCTGGACGAAGTTCACGTCCTCGTCGGTGAACGATCGGTGGTCGGTGTCGTGGACGCCGAGGATGCCCCACGGATCGTCGGCAGAGCCGATGATGGTGCTGATGCCACTGGAGACGTCGTGTTCGGTCAGCAGGTCGGGCCCCCGGAATCGGGTCTCTGACTCGAGGTCGTCGACCACGACGGGTTCCTCCGAGACGAGCGTGTACCCGGCCTGGGAGTTGTCGGTCGCGGAGACTGCTGCCGTGCCGACGATTCCCGCCTGCCAGCCGACACCCTGTCGGAGTCGCAACTCGTCGGCGACGGAATCGAGATCCAGGACCTTGCTGTAGTCGGCCTCGAGCGCGTCGGCGACCTGCCGTGTCGCCTCGTGCATGAGGTCGTCGATGTCGTTCGTCTCGATGGCGAACTGCCCCAGGTCGGCGATGACCGCCTGCTGGACGGCGCGGCGTTGCAGTCGATTTCGCGATCGGACGCGTTCGGTGATGTCCGCGAGGTAGACCGACTGGCCGGTCTCGGAGGGATAGACCGTTACCTGGAGCCAGGCGTCGGCTGGCTCGTAGTACGCTTCGCACTCGACCGTGGTCCTGGTTCGCTTCGCCTCGCGGGCCGCGTCGGAACACGCGGTTGCCTCGAGCTCGGGGAGGGCGTCCCAGATCGGCGTGCCGAGCAGTTCCGGCCCCGAGACGTCAACCAGGTCTGCGAACGCCTCGTTGGCGTAGATGACGTGCCAGTCGGTGTCGACCGCGTAGAAGGCGTCGTCGATCCGCTCGAACAGGTCGTCGAGTTCGGTTCGTAAGTCGTCGCGCTGTCGCTCGATGCGTTCGGCCTGTACCTTCAGCTGCGTGATGTCCGTTACCGCGGCGACGACGTGGCGAACGGTACCGTCGTCTCGCGTGACGGGCGCGGCGTTGATCGAGAGCCACCGGGGCTGGCCCTCGGCGTCTTCGATCCAGATCTCCGTGCCCGTCACCGCCTCGCCGGTTTCGAGCGCCCGGCTGATCGGCCGGTCCTCGAGTGGGATGTACTCGCCGGTCGCATCGTACATGTCCCGCTGACCGGCGCTGTAGGCTTCCATCGTATCCACCGATCGGTCGAAGATCTCCGCCAGCCGGTCGTTCGCCCGCATGGTCGTCCCGTCTGGATTCGCGACCATGATCCCGACCGGACTCGTCTCCAGGACCCGGTTTATCAGATCGCGCTCGTGTTGGAGTTGCTGTTCGTGCTCGCGCCGATCGGTCATGTCGCGAGTGACTTTGAGGAACCCCCGGTGGGTACCGTCGCCGTCGAAGATCGCCGTGATGGTGACGTTGGCCCAGAACGTCGTGCCGTCGCACCTGACGCGCCATCCCTCGTCCTCGACCGACCCCCGCTTGAGGGCAGTAGCGAGGTTTCGTTCGGGGACGCGCTCGGCTCTGTCGTCGGCCGTGTAGAACCTCGAGAAGTGCTCGCCGACGATCTCCTCGCGGTCGTAGCCCTTGATCTTCGAGGCACCCTCGTTCCAGGAGACGACGCGGCCCTCGGGATCGAGTCGGAAGATAGCGTACTCCTCAACGGCGTCGACCAGTGAGGCAAACTCGGCCTCGCTCTCGAGGAGGGCGCCCTCCGAGCGCTTCTGTTCGGTGATGTCGGAGTAGAGTTCGACCCGACCGCCGGCGTACTGGCCCGTCTCGATCGGCTTGCTCCAGTGTTCGAGCCAGCGACCGGTCCGCTCTTCGTCTTCGGTGACGCGACACTCGAAGCGCTCGACGGTGTCGTTGTCCTCGTAGCTCGCGAGGACGCGTTCTGCGAACGTCTCGGAGTCGGCGACCCGCTGGCTGACGTCGCCGACGATGTTCCGTTTGTCGTGACCGACGAGTTCCGCTCGCGAGAGTCCGAAGTACTCCTCGATCGTTTCGTCGGCCCACGCGACGGTGAACTCGTCGTCCAGGACGATGACGCCGATCTCGGCGTCGTCCAGGACGCTCGTGATCGACCGGTAGGTCTCTCGGGCGGATTCGGCGCGTTCGCGGTGGCGTTCGCGTTCGGAGACGTCCCGCGCGACGCCGATCGTTCCGGCGAACGCGCCGTCTTCGATTAGCACCGTCATTCGGACGTCGCAGGGAACCGCGCCGCCGCCGGCAGTCCGGATCGAAAATTCCATCGTCGACGCGTCGTCGGTTCCCTCGTCGAGTTGTCTCCTGATTTCTCGTTTCCCCCGAGCGACGTCCTCGGCCTCGAGGAGCACCGAGATGTGCTCACCGACGAGTTCCTCACGGGCGAATCCCGTGGTCTCGACGATCGCTTCGTTGACGGCCTCGAAGCGGCCGTCGGCGTCGAGCTGGTAGAGCCCGTCGTCGACCGTGTCGACGAGCGTCCGGTATCGGTCCCGTGCCACGTCGTCGGCTACTCCCTCCCAGAAGGTCGTTCGTGTGCCTATCGACCGGTCGCTCATACGTCGTAATGAACGCTCGATGGGATAAAATCTCTGGCATGCTCCCCCATGAAGGCAGCCTGTGGCGAACGAAATTCGAGCGTCGAGAGCGGGCGCGACGAACGACCGTCAGGCATCGAGAGCATCCTGGAGCACCGCTGTGATCTCGTCCGCGACGTCCTCGTTTACCGGCTCGAGCGGTCGGCGTGGGGGCCCGACTTCGAGGCCGCGGTAGGCGAGGACTGCCTTGATGCCGGGAACGCCGTAGCGAGCCGTAAGTGTCCGGTTGAGTTCCACGATGTCGGCGTTCAGGTCGCGCGCGGCGTCGTCGTCGTTCCGATGGGTCTCGAAGATCTCGCTCGCCAGATCGGGAACGGCGTTCGCGACCGCCAGCACCCCGCCGTCGGCGCCGGCGTCGAGCGCGTGGGCGTAGACGCTCCCGTGGCCGACGAGGACCGAGAAGTCGGCGTCGGCGGTGAACCGGACGAGGCGCTGGATCGACTCGAGGCTCCCGCTCGAGTCCTTGATTCCGGCGATATTCTCGTGGGTCGCGAGCGACTCGACGAGCCGCGGCGAGAGCGGATAGTCGGTGAATTTCGGAACGCTGTAGAGGTAGATGGGAATCGGCGATTCCTCGGCCAGGTCGCGGTAGTAGCGCCCGAGCGCGGCGTCGTCGCTGCCGTAGTACGACGGCGTCACGACGAGAGCAGCGTCGGCACCCGCCGTGGCTGCGTCCTCGGTCGCCTCGAGCGTCGGTTCGTATCCCTCGTGGCCGGTGCCCGCCAGGACGGGTTTCTCGGTCGCGCCGGCCACCGTTTCGACGACCTGCGTTCGTTCGTCGGCGGTCAACAGCGGCGCCTCACCCGTCGACCCACAGGGGACGAAGAAGTCGATGCCCGCGCTCGCGAACCAGTCCACGAGGGCCTCGAGGCGCTCGTGATCGACGCGTCCGTCGTCGGCGATCGGCGTTACCAGCGGCACGCCAGTTCCGTGCATGGCGGTCGTTCGGTGGTGGCGGCTAATAGCTGTGGCCGTTCGAACGCCGACGACCATGCCGCAGTCGTCCACCTCGTCGAGCCTCGAGCGTGTCTCTGCGGTGTCGTTGGGACTCGAGTGCGTATTTTTCCTTACTATTGAAATCATACCGAATAGATATAGGTAATATAGTAATCGATGGATCGAGAACCACTCGAACGAGCGATCAGCAGGCCTAAGCGCCCGCCTCGAGAACGCCCGACCGTGACCGACCCCTCGCGCGAACCCGCGCTCGGCAAGATCGACCGGACGGTGTTCGAGCGACAGATCGCGCCCCGGCTCGGCGCCGACCGCGACGACGTCGTGCTCGGACCCACCCACGGCGTCGACTTCGGCGTGCTCGACGTCGGTGGTCGAGCCGTCGTGGTAGCGACCGATCCGGTGTCGATTCTTCCGGATCTGGGCCTCGAGCGCGCCGCCAGGTTCGCCCTGGACATCGTGCTCACGGACGTTGCGGTCAGCGGAATCTCGCCGTCGCACCTCTCGATATCGTTCACCTTGCCCCCCGAAATGACCGACGAGCAGTTCGCGACCGTCTGGGAGGCGATCCACGAGGAGTGCGTCGACCTCGGAATCGCAATCACGGCGGGCCACACCGCCCGTTACGCCGGCATCTCCTACTCGTGGGTCGGCGGTGCGACGGTGCTCGGCGTCGGCGACCGCGAGGACGTCGTCCGCCCCGACGGCGCCCGTCCCGGCGACGCACTCTTGCTCACCACTGGGCCGGCCGTCGAGGCAGTCGCCCTCCTGAGCACCCTCTTCGGCGACCGGATCGACGTCTCCGAAGCCCTCCTCCAGGATGCCCGGGACTGCCTCGACGATAGCTTCGCGGTTCGCGACGCGCTGGCTGCGGCGGCGAGCGCTCCGGTCCACGCGATGCACGACGTGACCGAGGGTGGCCTCGCGGGCGCACTCGTCGAGATGTCGGAGGGGTCGGGGACTCGTTTCGAGGTCGATCGGTCGGCGGTTCCGATCCGGCCGGCCGTCCGCGCTGTCTGTGACGCCCTCGAGATGGACCCCTGGCGGGCGACCAGCTGTGGCTCACTCGTGATCGCGGTCGATCCAGGGGACGTTTCGGCGGTGGTCGACGCGCTCGAGAGTCGTGGAACGACCGTCGCTGAAATCGGGCACGTCCAGGAGGCCGGCGTCGCTCCCGAAGCCCGCGTCGATGGCGCCGTGCTCGAGCACCCCGGCGTCGACTCCTCGTGGGGAGCGTTCGAACGCCTCACAGGCGAGTAGACTGCTCGAACCCGAATCTCGAAAATAGGTGGTGATTGCTCAGTACAGGGAAGGTGTAATCGGAGAATCTGCCAATCTATCTTCAAATTTCCAAACCCGGTTTCTGAATACAGAAGGTGTATCTCACACGGCCCTCGTTAATTTCCACTCACCACATTTGAATGAGCTATCGTGTGGAGGAGCGACCTGAACGGCGGAGATCCTCACGAGGAGTGGTATCGACTCATCTCGAAACTCCGTGAGTACTTGAACGTTTTCGATCTGAAACAGTTGTACGAACGGAAATTCTATCGATTCAAGGACTATCACTCGGATAATAAAATACGGGAGGCACGTGCCGGTTCGTATGCCAAGGCGCAATCGACGGTCCATGCGAAGGTGGCGGTAACGACGAGAAATCCGATTACGAGTGCGAAGCAAAAGAGGGCGGCGACGCTGGTAACGAGAGCAACGAAGCCGGCGGAGACAATGAAAACGGCAACAGCTTGAGCGCCGGGGACGACGACACTGGATCGAACAACGTCTCGAACGAAGTGAGCGAGGACGACGAGATGCCCGGCTTCACGGGCGGTGGCGGTCTCCTCGGCGCCGGGGCCGTCCTGGAGTGGCTGCGCCGGAAAGCTAGCGTCGATCAATCGACCGACGTGAACGAACCGGCTGAGTAACTTCGTTTGAACTGACCACTGGTACGTAGGACCTTGCGCTGTGTATTCAGCACGACTCATCGAACACTATCTGTACTTGATAGACATTCTGGCGTTTCGTTCATCGCTGTATTGGTCCGTTCCAGCCTGAATGCGACATCAGCGAGTCCATACGCGATAGGTAGCGCTCGAATCTCATTTTTCGACGTGATCTGGCTGCGAACTCGAGCGAGCAACATCCATTTGTACAACCGACGAATACCACACGTATGGACGAACTCGGCAAGGCCGACCGGGAATTCTTCGATCAGTACCTCTACCCGAACCTGGGTGCCGAGCGCGAGGACGTGCGACTCGCACCGCAACACGGCGTCGACTTCGGCGTCGTCGATGTCGGCGGCACCGCCGTGGCGATGGCGACCGATCCCGTCTTCCTCATGCCCTCGCTGGGCTTCGAGCGGGCGGCGTGGTTCGCCTTCCACATCCTCTTCAGCGACGTGGCCGTCTCGGGGCTCGAGCCCGCGTACCTGAGCGTCGACTTCAATCTCCCGCCGGAGATCACCGACGAGCAGTTCGAGACCGTCTGGGAGACGTTCGACCGGGAGGCGCGCGACCTGGGCGTCTCGGTCGTCACGGGCCACACTGCTCGCTACGCCGGGTGCAACTACCCGATGGTCGGGGGCGCGACCGTCGTCGCCGTCGGGGACCACGACGAACTGATTCGCCCTGACGGCGCTCGACCGGGCGACCACGTCCTGGTGACGAAGGGGCCGGCCATCGAGACGACCGGCTTGCTGGCAATTCAGTACGAGTCCCTGCTCGCAGAGCGGATGGACCCCGACGCGCTCGAGGCCGCGAAAGACCGCTACTACGACATGAGCCCCATCCAGGAGGCGATGCTCGCGGCAGAGGTCGGTGGCGACGCCGTCACAGCAATGCACGACGCGACCGAGGGTGGCGTCTACGGCGGCCTGTTCGAGATGGCCCGGTCGGCGGGCGTCGGGATGCGGATCGACCGCGACCGCGTGCCGATCATGCCCGGCGTCCGCGAGACCTGCGAAGCCGTCGGCGTCGACCCCTGGATTTCGATCAGCGAAGGGACGCTGCTCGCGACGGTCGCTCCGGATGGTGTCGACGACGTGCTCGAGGCGCTCGAAGTCGAGGGAATCCCGGCGGCGGTCGTCGGCGAGGTCACGGACGGCGAGGGTGTGGTCGTCGACGGCGAGACGATCGACCACCCCGGGACGGACCCGTTCTGGGGAACCTTCGAACGATTGGCCGGGGAAGCCTCGAGCGGGGACGAATCGAGAGAACGAGGCGAGAACGGATCGGGAGACGGGGACGCGAACGGAGGCGACGACCGATGATCGCCCCTTCGCCCGAGACGTTGCCCGTCGCCCTCACTATCGCGGGCAGCGACTCTGGCGGCGGCGCCGGCATCCAGGCCGACCTGAAGACGATGGCCGCTCACGGCGTCTTCGGCACGAGCGCGATCACCGCCGTCACCGCCCAACATACCCGCGGTGTCGAGTCGAGTTACGTCCTCCCGCTCGAGGAGATCGACGCCCAGATTTGGGCGGTGCTGGACGACTTCGACGTTCGCGCGGTGAAGACAGGAATGCTCGCGACCGCCGACGTCGTCGACCTGGTGACCGAGCACGCGAGCGACCTCGAGGCGCCACTCGTCGTGGATCCGGTGATGGTCGCCACCTCGGGCGACCGGTTGCTCGACGCGGATGCGGAGTCCGCTTACCGAGAGCTGTTCGCCCAGGCGACGCTCGTCACGCCTAACGCCGACGAGGCGAGCGTGTTGACGGGGATCGATGTCGATAGTCACGACGCAGCGCGTGAAGCCGGACGGGCGCTCCTCGAGACTGGCACCGACGCCGTACTGGTGAAGGGTGGCCACGTCCCCGGTGAGACGGTTCGGGACCTCCTCTGTACCGACGACGGGATCACGGCGATCGACCACCCGCGAATCGACACGGAGGCGACCCATGGCTCGGGGTGTACGCTCTCTGCCGCAATCGCGTCGAACCTGGCTCGGGGCGAGAGCCTCGAGGTGGCCGTCCAGGACGGGATCGAATTCGTCGAGGCTGCGCTGACTAGCTACGCCGACGTGGGTCGCGGAGCGGGCGCGGTGAATCCGACTGCGTTACTCGAGTGAGTCCTGAAGGTGACGTGGTCGAGGAGATTGAACTGGGGGAATGGGTGGGGGGGGGGGGCGACGCCCGACGTTCAACGTCCAACGTTCAACGTCCAACGTCCGATAGACGGTTCTCGTCGTCGAGTCACGTCGAGTGTTCGGGCTGACTGCCGCCAGCGTGTGTCGTACCAAATCACCGGCGATCGTTTGTTTAACCAGTCATTAGATTAGCTTGAACAGTTGCTCACTACACAACTGTAGGATAGTACGTCGATAGTAATGAGATGATTCGACCGTTCGACGGTATGGGAAAATGGCAACGCCGTTCCTTCCTCGCAACTGGTGCAGTACTGTCGACCGGCGTCGGACTCGCCTCGTCCGGGGCGGGAGACGCCGACGACGGTGACGACCCCTCCAATGTCGACGGATCACTCGACGCGAAGCTTCCGGACTCGACTCGCCAACCGAACTCCGATATGAACGAAGACTGGGCATCCTACCGCGGCGACGCGGGACAGACCAGGTGCATCGCCGACGGACACGACTTCGATGGAGACGCACTCGCCCCTGTCTGGTCGGTCGACCACGACGGCTCGGTCGCCGTCGCCGACGACACGGTGTACACTTCGACCGCCGACGGCGTCGTTGCACTGGACGCCGAGGACGGGACACTCGTCTGGGAGAACACGGATGTCCTCGCGCACGACCCCGCGGTCGCCGGCGGAGTGGTCTGTCTGACCACCGACGAGGGCGTCGTGGCGCTCGACCGATCCGACGGCGCCGTCCGCTGGGAGGCATCCTTCGATCCGGCGGACTCGGTTACCCGGCACGCAGTGGCCTACGACGCCGCGTTCGTCGTCGTCGATGGAACCCTCTACGCCCTCGAGGTCGACGACGGCTCGATTCGGTGGGAACGGGAGTCGGTCGCACTCGAGTCACCCGCCAGCCCGGACGGGTCGTTCGAGTTCTCCAGGGCCCCCGCCGCGGCGAACGGCGTCGTCTACGCCGCGACCCAACGAACCGTCCTCGCACTGGAGCCCCAAACTGGGGACGAAGTCTGGCGAAAGGAGGAAGTCTATCAGGACGTCGAAAGCCCGATCCACGCGAACGAGAGCGCGGTCGTCGTCGACTGGTGGTCGGACCTCGAGCAGGGCGTACACGATCCGCAGACGGGCGAAGTGAGAGGCCTGATCACGTCGGAGACGGACCACGAGGTCTCAATCGGCGAGGACATGTACACCACCGGTGACATCTTCAACCTCTACGGCGGTTCTCTCGAGGATTGCGAGCACGAGTGGGAGGTCCCCTGTGAATACAACGCCGGACAGGCCGTTATCAGCGGCGAGACCGTCTACGTCTACTTCGGACGTGCCGAAGGGGATACGGGCGACTACGACCAGGAACTCGCCGCCCTGGACAAGGACGACGGAACCGAGAAGTGGGCTATTTCGAAGGACGATGCCCCTATCGGGTACGTTCGGGCGATCAGCGGCGACACGCTGTACGTCGATCACGAGGGAGACCTGGTCGCGTTCAGGGAGGGTGCGCCCGACGACGGCTGCTGACGACTTCGAACACCCGTTTTGCACCTCCAGACCCGACTCGTCATCGATTTCCTCGATCCTGGCCCCCGACTTGTCAACGAATCCCTCGGTACTGACCTCGATTTTGACTCCGGCTTCACTCTTTGCCTCGAGCGAACCGCTGACGTATTTCTGTCTGGCGCTCCTATCTCGAGACGATGCCGGAGAGTCCGTTCGACGTCGAGATTCGTATCGGAGAGATCGTCCGTGCGGAGTCGTTTCCCGAGGCGCGAAAGCCGCACATGACGAAACTGTGGATCGACATCGGTTCCGGTTCCGATTCCGATTCCGATTCAGACACCGGTGACGATTTCGTTCGATCGGCCGGCCAGCACGACTACCACTACGATCCTAAGGAACTGATCGGTCGCCGGGTTCTCTGTGCGACGAACCTCGGGAGCGTTCGCATCGCCGGGTTCAAATCCGAGGTTCTCACCGTAGGCGTTCCGAGCGACGAGGGATACCCCGTGCTCGTGACCCCCGACTCCGAAGTTGACGCGGACGTGCCACTTGGCGGCGTCCTCTACTGACCCTCGAGCGGCGGAGGGAAACCCTGATACTGTCGTCGCCTAATTGTCACGCATGGGAACCGAGTGGACCGACCGGATCGTCAGCGAGCGCATGACCGTCGACCGGGAGTTCTCGACGCGGGTCCAGAGCTCGCGCTTTTCGAGCCAGGAGTGGAGCCTAATTATGACCGCGACCGAGTTCGAAATCGAGAACCCAGAAGACCTCGAAACCGCGCGCATGGTCGCCAATACCGACAAGATCGACCAGATCCTGCCGGAACTCGAGAACGTCCGCTCTCAGGTCGGCGCGATGGGCGGTGCCCCAGGGGGTAGCAACGACTCGGGCGGGGGCGTGCTCGATTCGATCAAGGGCGCCCTCGGGATGGGCGGTGAAAGCTCTCACGACGCCGAACGCGAGGCTGCCGAGGCGCTCACCCAGGAGTACGCCGAGAAACTGCAGGCCCGCCTCGAGGAAAACGGCCGCTGGGAGGGGATCTGTGCGACTGCGGCGGAGTGACGCCGCTCGAGTGGCTCGCCTCGGTGCGCGCGTCGCTCCGTCGAATCAATCGCCCGCGTGAAACAGCGTTCGCTCACTCGACTCGTAGATGTTGATCAGTTCGATCACGAGTTCGTCGTAGGACTCGTCTTCGATCCGCAGAGCATCCAGCCGCTCGATGGTTTTCTCGTCGAGTTCGACCTGGGGCATGGTCGACGGTTCGATGCCGACGGCAATAAAGGCACAGTACCTTTAAGGTTGCCCGCCAAGGGACAGTCGATGACAGACGACATCGAGACGACCACGTTTTCGATCGAAGCCGACGACGGAGACGCCGACACCGACGAGGTCACGCTCCCGACCGGCCTGGTCGACCTCCTCGCGGAGGAGGGTCAGGGTGAGGCCGAGACCGTCGCGGACATCACCCTGCTCTCGTTCGCGAGCCGCGCCCACCACCTCGTCCACCACGGCGAGGATCCAGGCGAGGACCTCGAGGCCCAGGAGGAGCGCGTCATGGACCTCTTCGAGGAGCGCTTCGGCGTCTCGTTCGCGGAAGCGACGGGCCACCACCACTGAGGCGGCGCTCGAGCTCGGGCGGCCTCGAGCCGATTTTCGCGTTTTCGACACTACTCTCGAGCCGTGTTGCCACCTCGAGCCGTGTTGCCACCTCGAGCCGTGTTGCCGCCTCGAGCCGTGTTGCCGCCTCGAGCCGTGTTGCCGCCTCGAGCTACGTCACCGGCGATTCTGCCGACGGCTCGAGTCTCGAGGGACCGAGATTCGGAGACGGTACTCGTATGACGACGGACGTAAACCGAAGAATTAAATCGGGTTTACGAGTGACTCGAGGTATGGCTACGTCAACCGAAAACGTCGACCTCGTCGGCGGCGACGTCGTGCGTTCGTTCGCTCGAGCTGCCCTGTTAGCGGTGTTGATCGGCGCGAGCGCCTACGTATCGATTCCACTGCCGGTTTCGCCGGTCCCGTTCACGCTCCAGGTGTTGTTCGTCTTCCTCGCAGGACTGGTGCTCGGGCCCGTCTGGGGCGCCGTCTCGATGGTGCTGTACCTCGCCGCCGGTGCGATCGGCGTTCCCGTCTTCGCAGGGGGCGTAGGCGGCGTCGGTCACCTGTTCGGCTACACCGGGGGATACCTCTGGTCGTACCCGATCGCGGCGTTCGTTATCGGCCTCCTCGTCCACCAGGGCTGGCGGGTTCGAGACCCCGCGACGATACAGAAAACGACGCTCGCCGCGGCGCTGCTGGTTGGCCTCGGTATCATCTACGGCCTCGGCGTCCCGTGGCTCGCCTGGGTCCAGAGCCTCTCGTTGGCCGAGGCGGCCATCATCGGCATGGCGTACTACGTTCCCCTCGACCTCGTAAAACTCGCCGCCGCGATCGCGATCGTTCGGAGCGAACGGATTCCCGTCGCCTAGTCGATGATCGAATTTCGCGACGTTCGCTACGAGATCGAGGGCGTCACCGTCCTCGAGTCCATCTCGCTCGAGATCGGGAGCGACGAGTTTGTCGTCCTCGCGGGGGCGAACGGGAGCGGGAAGACGACGCTCCTGCGTCACTGCAACGGTCTGCTGACGCCGACGACGGGGACGGTCCTCGTCGATGGCACGCCGGTCACCGACGACCTCGTGGCCGCCCGCACGGCCGTGGGAATGGTCTTCCAGCACCCACGAGACCAGTTCGTCGCCGCCACGGTCGGCGCGGACGTCGCGTTCGGACCCGAGAACCTCGGCCTGGAGCGGGCCGAAATCGATCGCCGTGTAGCGGACGCGCTCGAAGCCGTCCGACTCGAGGGTCGCGAGGCCGGCCGAATCCACACTCTCTCTGGGGGCGAACAGTCCCGCGTCGCCATCGCGGGCGCGCTCGCGATGGAGCCGACCCACCTCGTCCTGGATGAACCGTTCACCGGCCTCGACGACCCTGCCCGGCGGGCCGTCCTCGAGCGCCTGGCTGCCCTCTCCCGGCAGGGAACCGGAATCGTCCTCGCAACCCACGACCTGCGGGACGTCCTCGAACTGGCCGACCGGGTGATCGTTATGCGAAACGGCGCGATCGCGATCGATAAACCACCGGCCGACGCTCGCGATTCTCTCGAGGGCGAATCATTTGCCGTTCGCGCGCCCGGCAGCGGTTCGCGAGTCGGGGACTGACGATCGATGCTCGGTTACGAACCCGACGACACGCTCGCCCACCGCCTCGATCCGCGGTCGAAACTCGCCGTCCAGATCGGGTTCTCCGTCGCGGCGCTGGCTCACCTCTCGCCGCGACTGCTCGCGGCACTCACCGTCCTCGCGGTGGGGTTCCTGTGGTCTGCGGACGTTTCGCCGCTTCGTGCGCTCGTCGCCTACCGGTTCGCGCTGCCGTTTCTGCTCGCGGCCCCGGTCGTCGCTGCGCTCTCTCTCGGCCCGCCCTGGCTCGAGCCTGGCGACGCGATCGAGCCGATGCTTGCGAGCTACCGCGTCCTGTTGATCGTCCTCGTCAGCGCCGCCTACGTGCGCTCGACGCCGGTTCGCGCCTCTCGGGCGGCTATCCAGCGAACGATTCCGGGGAAACCCGGCCAGGTGCTGGGAATGGGCGTCGCGCTCGTCTTTCGGTTTCTCCCCGTGCTCCGGGCCGATCTGCGGTCAATCCGGGACGCCTCTGCGGCTCGACTGGGGACCGAACGGGGCTTGCTCGAGCGGGTAACCCACCTCGGGGTGACGGCCCTCGAGCGAGCGTTCCTCCGGGCCGACCGACTGGCGATCGCAATGCAGGCGCGGTGTTTCGCCTGGAACCCGACGCTCCCGGAACTCGCGCTCACACGACTCGACGTGCCAGCGTTCGGGCTTGCCGTCGCGCTAACGGTATCGGCGTTCCTCTAGGCGTCGAGTTCCTCGAGAATGCGTTCCCGCTCGCCGACGAGTGCCGACTCGAGGACGCGCCGCACCCGTTCGGGAGAGACGGCCGAGCCGTCTGTGACACCACCCACTGATTTCGGATCGAACGCCACCTCGAGCGCGTCGTAGACGGCCTCGAGGACGTCTCGGATTTCGTTGCTTGCCTCGACGAGCAGAATGCCCGAGACGAGGGCGGCGTCGCTCGTCACTCGCTGGGCGATGCCGACGACCTTGCGACGCGTCCCGCCCGCCTCGAGCGAGAGGGAGTGGGCCCCCGGACAGAAGGAGTCGTCGGGCTCGCCGCGAATCGGTTCGACGCCGAGGGCTGCGAGGGCCGATTCGACATCGGCCGTGAGCCGTTCGTAGCGCTCGTCGGTCCCTCGCCGAAAGTCCGCGACGGGTTCGGCGCGGGCGAACGCCATCACCTGAACGCCGTCGTAGGCGACCGCTCGACCGCCGACGTTGCGCTCGACCGGTGGGAACCCGCGTTCGTCGGCGGCCTCGCGGGCCCGTTCGTACCCCTCGCGGCGGGCGTCGCGGCGGCCGAACGCGACCTGTTTGTGGGGCGTCCAGACGCGAACCGCCGGTCGTCCCGCGGCGGCGATCTCCAGGAGCCGTTCGCTCGCCGCACGGTCGGCGTCGATGGTCGGCTTCCGGCCCCGGAGGACGCAAACCGGCGGAGTCGCTGGCATACCCGGAGCGTGGAGTCGAACTATCTAAATTCCCGCGACTCCGATTTGCGGTCGATGGACACGCCGGGACCGGTCGCGCTGGGCCCGTCGGTGCTCGAGCGCTACGCTCGCTTCTCGCTGTACAATTCGCCGTACCCCGCCCACAACCGGGGCTGTGCGATCGACCTCTATCCCGGGACGCTCCAGGACGGCCGGACGACCGCGGCGCCGAGCCCCGTCTCGGGGACCGTCCTCGAGACGCGAACCGTCCGAGCGCCTTCGAAACCGTACGCGGCCGATCACGACCATCTGATCCTCCTCGAGTGCGACGAGCCGTTCGCTGGATTGATCGCCAGAATCCTCCACGTCGACCCGTCCGTCGAGGCGGGCGAGACGGTCGAGGCGGGCGAGTCGCTGGGTCGGCTCGTCCGGGCCGGCTTCTTCGCCCCCTGGGTCGACAACCACCTCCACGTCGGCTTTCGCCGACCAGACCAGAACCTCGACCGGGCGTCGGGATCGCTCCCGCTGGCGCTCGACCTGGAGGTTCGGCCGCTCGCGTGGGACGGCGCCGGAACGGTGGTCGACGTCGGCGAGACGTACGCCGTGCTCGACGCCCCGGCGCATCCGTCTCCTGGAGCGGCGTTCGTCGGCATCGCGGCGGACGACGGCGGCGTCCTGGACGGTGGGATGCCCCACTACGAGGGTGGAGGCGTCCTCGGCTCCGCTGCCAAGTCCGATGTTCGACTCGGTGGAATCCGACTCGGCACACTCGACGACGGCGGTCGAACCGTCGACTGGGATCGCCTCACGGTAACCGTCGACGGCACGCCGATTACCGGACTCTCGTTCTTCTGTGCGCGCGACGCCGACTTCGGCGCGAAGCTCATCTGTCCGGACCAGGACCTCGTCGTGGGCTCCCAGGTCGCAGTCGAGATCCGAAATGGTAGTTTCGGCGCCAACAGAAAGGGTTAGGTCGCTCGAGATACTGATGGCCGGTAATGGCTGCACTGAATACGGATGTCGTCCTCGAAATGGCGACGCTGCTACTTTACTCACTGATCGCGGCCGCCTTGACGGTGGCCGGGGCCGCCGCGGAGCTGCTGAGCGTCCAGAATCTCGGCGCCGGTGAACTGTCCGTGGCCGTCTGGGCGGGAGTGCTCGGATTCGTCCTGCTGTACGCCGGTCTCTACGGCATCGGCTACCAGAAACTGCTGGTTCGAGTGATCTGAGTCGCCTCTTGCTTCGCCGATCGATCGTCGACTGACGAGCGACGGCGTTCTCGTCGCCGATCCCTGGTCCGAAAACCCTACCGATCAGACAACGCCGCTACCGGCGCAAAATCAGCTTCAACACGTCCTCGTCCTCCAGGACGTGCTGGTCGCCCACCTGCTGTTTGTCGTGGGTCGCGCTGGGACCCGACACCCGCGCGAACCGGAATCGCTCCTCGAACTCGCCGCCGAGTTTGTCGACGGCATCCTCGATGGTCGACCCTGCCGGGATGACGAGCGGTTCCTCGTAGTCGACCCCTCGTCCTGGTTTGTCCATGTAGACCCGGATCAGGTCGAGGTTGTTCCACATGCGATCCTTGAGCGCGTCGAGTCCCCTCTCTTCTTCGGCGCTGATGAACGTGACCTCACCGGGGTCGAGGCCGCGCTCGCGGAGTTGCTCGTCGACGGTCTCCTTGTACTCCGGGGTGATCAGGTCGACCTTGTTGACGCAGGTGATCGACGGGATGTACTCCCGGTTTTCCATCAGGCCGTCGATCAGGCGGTCGATGTCGACTTTCTCTCCGAGGTTGAGGTCGGCGTTGACGTAGCCCTGGTCGCGCAGGACCTCCTTGATCGTGGCCTCGTCCAGGTCCTGGTCGGCGCTGGAGGTGATCTTGATGCCGTCTTTGATCTTCGGCCGGACGGTCACCCGGGGCGGTTTCTTGTCGACCCGGATGTTGATGTTGTACAGCTCCTCCTGGAGGCGCTCGTACTGCTCGATTTCGAACACCGAGAGGACGAAGAGGATGAGGTCGGCGTTTCGGACGACCGAGAGCACTTGCTTGCCGTCGCCTTTCCCGGTCGCCGCGCCTTCGATCAGACCGGGCACGTCGAGGAGCTGGATGTTCGCACCGCGGTGTTTGCACATTCCGGGATTGACATCGAGGGTGGTGAACTCGTACTCGCCGGTCTCGCTCTCGGCGTTGGTTAGCGAGTTCAACAGTGAGGACTTGCCGACGCTCGGAAACCCGACGAGGCCGACCGTCGCGTCGCCGGTCTTCTCGACGGAGTAGCCCGTGCCGCCGCCCGCCGAAGACTGGTTCTGGAGCTTCTCTTTCTTCTCGGCGAGCTTCGATTTCAGCCGACCGATGTGTGCCTCGGTCGACTTGTTGTAGGGCGTGTTGGCGATTTCGTCCTCGATTGCCTGGATGTCCTCCTCGAGCCCCATTCTATCTAGCCTCACCCGCGCGTGGCGAAAAACCCTTTCGACCTCGTGCAGGCGTCGCGTTGCGGTCGAGACTGCGGAGACGCGAACCGGGACGCCTGGGCCACCGATTTTCGATTCGGTGCGACGGACACTTCGACACACATAAACGACCGGCAACGCATCGTTTAGCCGAACGAATGCCAGATCCGTCGAGTTTGCGCGACAGCACGCAAATTGTCCTCCCGCAGGAAGCCCTCGCTGGCCTCGAGGCACAACTCGACGAGGAGTTTACGATAACGATTTTCCCCGAAGGCGATCGGTACTGCCGGATCATCGGCAGCCCGGTCGAGATCAAGGAAGCGAGTCAGTTCCTGGTACGCCAGGGCGTCAGTCTCCCCTGACTCCCTGACTGCGGTCACGATTACGACTACGATTACGATCACGACCACGGTGACGGCCACGATTACGGTCGCGATCACCGCTCCGGGTGCGTCGGCCCGTCGAACCCCCCTCTGACCAGCGGTTTCGCGACGTGGCGTCGCGCACACGGAGGCACCTCGTACCACCCGACATCGAGGTCGCGCTCGAGGGGTCGGTCGACCTTCGTCTCCGCCGCCGTCCCGCAGTCGCGACACCGGTATCCCTGGCCCCGACCGGCGCTCTTCATCCGTCGGCCACAGGACTCGCAGGTCGGCGTCACGCGCTCGGTTTCGACGAGGTCACGAACCGCGAACTTCTCGAGCTTCAGAGTACCACGGGCAACCTCGCCACAGACGGTGAGCCGGTCGCCGACCCGCAGGGCGCGAACCCGGTCGCGAAAGCGTTTGGTGGGCTCGAAGGCGGCGCAGGTGAGCGTCTCGGTCGCCTCTACGCTCGAGGCGGGCGAAATATCGCCGTTGGCTGGGTCGACTAGCTTGAAGAAGACGTGCCCACCCTGTCGCGTTTCGGGCTCGCCGGCGACCCGGCCTTCGAGGCGGTAGGCCCGCCCGTCTCGGACTGCCGCGAGCGACTCGAGGGTCGACCCGTCCTTGAGGTGGACATCGGTTCCCTGGTTGGTCACGAACCGCTGGGTTCGGGCGACCGGTTCGCTCCCGATGGATCTGGAGACGGTCCGGACGGCTTCCGGGTCGTCGCCGCGGATCCCGTGCAGGATCGGCCCCGGCGTGTGCGGTACGCAGACCGTCTCGCCCTCGGCCCGGTCGACGGTGTCCCATACGGTCGGATACCCTTCCTCGGCGGCCGCGAAGACGCTCTCCTCGTCGACCGTTCGCGGCGTTCCCCACCGTTCCGGTTCCCGATACGAGATATACTCGTGGGTCCAGTCCCGCTCCTCGAGGGCGACCCAGGCGCCGACCGCCGCCAGCGCGCCGATCTGTCCGCGGCCGTTGCCCGCCCCCCATCGGCGATAGCCGTGGTCATCGGCCAGCGTCGTGGCCTCGGCAATCGACAGGTGGTCGCGGATCGCCGACAGCGTGAACGCGCTCACGCCGTCGGGAACCTCGTCGGGAGCGTGGCCGGCGACGACCAGTCCTGGATTCGTTCGATCGTCCGCGGTCTCCGCGAGATCCTCGAGCGTCGCCCGGGCGACCTCGAAGGCCGTCTCTGGATCGCACTCCTGGTCGTGGCCGAGGTGGATCGCGAGGGCGGCGTTCCCGCGAGTCTTGTGTTCGACGGCAGGGTTGAGGCGGACCAGGAGCAGGCGCTCGACGGTCGCGTCCGTCTGTTCAGCCAGGCGGCTCGCCACTTCGGTCGCGACGTAGGTCGTACACATTCCGCGCTCGCGGGAGTCCGTATCGTCGAGGCCGACGACGGTCATCGGTGCTCGTTGGACCGCGAGTCGTTAACCGGTTTCGCCTCGCGGTTCTACGAGTCCACCAGGCCGATCCCGATCGATCGTGTCAGTTCGTCTGTTATAAAACCGGGTACTCGAATCTCGAGGAGTGGCGACGATCCGGCCGAAACCCAAAAAGACCGGACAGCACGGCGCCATCGGGGAAACGCTCATATACCAGGAGTGACTTACCTTTCCCTATGTCCCGATCCGCACTGGTCGGCAACGTCACCGCGATGCTCGAGGACGCGGGCTTTACGGTGAGCGACCGGTGTGCAATTCGCCCGAAGAGCTTCGACATCGCGGCCCGCCGCGGCGAGGACCTGATCCTCGTGAAGATCCTCGGCAACGTCGATGCCTTTAACCAGGCAACCGGCCACGAGATGCGCCGACTCGGCACCTACCTCGAGGCGACGCCGCTGGTCATCGGCCTGCGCAGTCGCGACGAGGACCTCAAACCCGACGTGGTCTACTTCCGCCACGGCGTCCCGGTATTCAGCCCCGACACGGCCTACAGCCTGTTCGTAGAGGGCGTCCCGCCGCTGATCTACGCCGCCCCAGGCGGTCTCTACGTCAACATCGACGGCGACTTGCTGGCCGACGAGCGCGAATCTCGCGAGTGGAGCCTGGGCCAGCTGGCGAACGAACTCGGCGTCTCCCGCCGGACGGTCTCGAAGTACGAGGACGGCATGAACGCCTCCATCGAGGTCGCGATGGCGCTCGAGGATCTCTTCGACGCGCCCCTGACCAGCCCGGTCGACGTCCTGGAGGGCACGGAGGACGTTCGCGAGCGCGACGCGACGCCCGAAGAGCCAGACGCCGACCCCGACGACGAGGAGGTCGTCGCGGTCCTCACGCGGGCGGGCTACCGGGTCCACCCGACGCTGCGCTCGCCGTTCAAGGCCGTCAGCCAGGACGAGGCCGACGACGAGGACGTCGTCCTCACCGGCCACTCTCAGTTTACCAAGGCGGCGGAGAAACGCGCCCGGATCATGAGTTCCATCGGCCAGGTTACCCACACTCAGTCGGTCTACGTCGTCGACCGTGCGAAGCAAGAGAACGTCGACGGGACGGCGTTAGTCGAGCGTGAGGAACTCGAAGGCCTGGACGACGCCGCGGAACTCAGGAAGGTGATTCGTGAGCGGGCGAAGCGAGAAGAAGCGGCCTGAATCCGAATCTAAATCCGAACTCGGGTTTGTAGCCCCTGTATTTCTGCCGACGACGCTACTCGAACGCTGTCCAGGCGGTCGATTTTCGGCCGAACCCGCGAACGCGACACTCCCAGTTGCCGGCACCTGTTTCCTGTAGTTCGATGACCCCGTCGAACTGGCCCCGGACCGTGTTGATGATCTGTGTGTCGTGTGTGTCGTCGTTGAGCGTGTAGATCCCGAGGCCGTTCGTGTCGTTTACTCGGTTGGCAAAGACGTACAGGAACTTGAACACGGTGTTGCTATCGAGGTGCTGGAGGATGGACGAAACGGAGATGAGGCCGTACCTGATGTCCGAAACGCCTCGTTCGTGAAATCGGTTGAATAGTTTGGCCGTCCCGATGCTGATCCCGGTCAGGTCGGCTGGTGAGGAGACTGACTCCGTCATCTCCTCGATCGTCGGTCGGGTGGTACCCCCACCGCAGTTGATGACGCCGACCTGCTTTCGATCCAGCGACGCGACGTGTCGATCGAGGTTGCTGAACAGTCGTTCTGCGTTACCTGTTGTAATGCACAGAATGCCGTCACCCGCTTCGTAACCGGTCGCGAGCAGACGAAGCGCTAGCTCGCGTTTCCCGCTCATCGACGGCCCGATGACCGCGACGTTCGTCCCCGGCGCGACCTCCTCGAGCAACCCGTCGGGGAGTACTCCTGCGATGTCGTACCCGTCGGTCATCGTTCCTCTTCGCCGTCGGTGATCCGGTTGACTGCATCTGAACCGTCCTGGTCGCCGCCTTCAGCGTCGTCGGCCAGTTCACGGATCGCACTGACGAAGTCGATATCGGAGCTCATGTCCCCGAGCCCTCCGTCTATCTCGGCCTGTTTCGCGTCGATGCGGTCGAGAAGGTTCCGGTACTCGTCGCTCGCTTCTAGCTCGGCGAGCGGTTTTTCGGACTCGAGGGCGCCTTTCCGGGCCAGCAGCGAGTGATACTCCTGTAACGCTCCATCGAGGGTCGCCCGCTCGAGCAATTGGTCGATCGTTCCGATCAGGTCTGCTCGCTCCGGCGGTTTGGTGATGTACGCGTCGAACCCCATCTCGACGACGTCGAAGTCGGGTTCGACTGCCGTCACCATCGCGACGCGACAATCGATTCCGCGTTCGCGGATCTCGCGCAGGACCTGTTCGCCGGATAGCTTCGGCATCATCCGGTCCAGGAGAACCACGTCCACCGTGTCGTCGACGACATCGAGCGCGTCCTCGCCGTCGTGTGCGCGCCTGATTTCGTACCGACCCGCGAGCCAGAGTTCGTAACTCTCGGCCACGTCCGGTTCGTCTTCGACGATGAGGACGACCGGAGCGTCTGCGTCCGTCATTTCCTTGCCCTCGGTACGGAGAGCGAACGTATCACGTTTTTCCCCCTCCGTTCGCTTTCGGGAGTTCGAGAACGAAGCAGGCGCCGCCGGAGTCGCTGTCCGTCACCCTGACCTCGCCGCCGTACTTGTCGACCATGACGTCGACGAAGAACAGCCCGAAGCCTGACCCCGTCTCTTTGACGTGGGAGGTCGTACCGCGACGGAACACGCTTTCTTTGCGCTCGTCGTCGATTCCAACCCCGTTATCGTCGATCCGTATCGTGACGCCGTCGCCGTCGGTTTCGACCGTCACCTCGACCCGGAGGTCGTCCGTGTCGTTGTGTTCGATGCTGTTCGCCAGGAGGTTGCCGAGGACGTCGGACAGCAACTCGTCGGCACGAACGGACACGTCCGAGTCGAAATCGCCGACGAAGACGATCTCGGGGTGCGCGTTTTGCAGTTCATCTAGCTTCCGACGAAGCATCGCGGCCGCATCGACCGGTACGACCTGGCTCTCCTCGTCCGGCGTCGTGAGCGTCTCGATGACGCGCTGGACGCGCTTCGTGACCGCCGTCGTGGCGTCACACCAGTCGACGATCGTCCGCGCATATTGCCCGTGCTCACCCTCGAGTTGCTCGGCCAGGAGTTCACCACGCGTCTTGATGATGGTCATTCCGTTCAACACGTCGTGACGGAGGATCGAGTTGAAGAACTCCATTTGCTCGCGCTGGCGTTCCAATTCGGTGATGTCCATCGAGACGCCGATGAGTTCGGTTACGTCGCCGTTCTCGACGATCGGTCTGAACTGGCTCTGGAAGTAGTGGTTTTCGACTTCGAACGTGAGAGACACCTCTTCGCCTTCGAGCGTCCGTTCGACCGCCTCGGTGATTTCCGGGTTGGCCGCGTACACGTCGAACACGGATTCGCCGGCGACGGCGCCGGGCTCGAGACCCAGCATCGTCAGTCCTTTGCCGCGAGATTCCTGGAAAACTCCCTCGCTATCGATCCGGTAGAAAATGAGTGGCATGGAGTCCAGCACCATCCCAAATCTCTCCTTCTGGTCGGTGATGTCGGCCGAGATGACCGCGACCCCGTCCTCGTAAGGATACGCCTGCGCCTCGATCCAGTACTCGTAGTCTTCGACGTAGAATTCACAGGACGTTACCTCCTGACGCTCCTTCGCTTCCTGGAAGGTCTCCTCGAGGATCGATCCTCGCGTGCCGGGTAACGTCTCCCAGATAGACGTTCCAATCAGTTCGTCGACGGTCGTTTCGAGTCGTTCGGCCAGCACCTCGTTGCAGTACGTCAGTGTCCAGTCGCTATCGAACGTATAGTAGGCCTCCGGAAGACGGTTGACGAGTTTCCTGTACTGCAGGTCCCGTCGGTGGAGTCGTCGCTCCTGTTCCTTGCGCTTCGTGATGTCGGTGACGATTCCCACCATTCGACCGTTGCCGTCCTCGAATCCGTACGTTTCGGCCCGTGCGTATCCCCAGCGCTGCTCGCCGTCGTCACGGAGGATTCGGTATTCGAGCTGGAACACGTCGTCCTGCTCGATGGCCGTCTCGATAGCCGACTTGACAGCAGGGCGGTCGTCGGGGTGGACGCGCTCGGCGAACGCCTCGAAGGTTCCTTCGAACGTGCCGGGCTCGAGTCCGAACAGTCGTTCCATCGATTCGGTCCAGGTCACCTCGTCGGTTTCCATATTCCACTCCCAGACGCCCGTGTTCGTTCCGGCCAGAGCGATGTTGAGCCGCTGAACAGTCGTGTCGAGCGTTCGGGATTGCGTTCCTTCGGACCCACGTTCGCGGATGGTCGACATCCACCGGCGACCGCCGTCGACGTCGAGTAGCGTGAGCGTCAGTTCGACGCGGCGCTCGGTCCCCTCGTCGGTTTCCAGGACGTACTCGAACTGGTGAGATTCGTCCGTTCGGGGTGTCTCGAGGATCATCGACAGGGTATCCCCGTCCGAGGGACCACCGTCACTGATCACCTCGACGAAGGACGCACCCTCGAGTTCGGACGGTTCGTACCCGAGCACGTCGGCGTACGCTCGATTGACGTCCTCGAATCGTTCGGTCCGGGGATCGATTATCGCGACGCCCTCGGTGAGTTCCTCGAACACTCGCGTATAGAGAGAGGATTCGGACATCGAAGTAGCGGCATTTCGTACCGCCTCACCATATATATGAATAAAAATAATTTGACATGCATGACGTGGTGACGTGGTGATGCTTCTCCGTTCGCTTCCGGATCGGTTTTTCGTCACGAGATGAGCGATGCCGACTGTCGTCGTCGAGTCGTCGGCCTACGCCTCGGCGCCGTAGGTTTCTTCGAGATACGCGACGATGTCGCTACTCTCGGCCATTCCCTCGACGCCGTGAGCCTCGTCGACGATGATCGGGACGCCGGTCTGCCCGCTGACGGCCTCGACCTCGGTGCGCTCGTTGCGAGCAGCCGGAACCTGGACGGTGTCGTACTCCAGGTCGAGGTCCTCGAGTTTGGTTCGGACTTTCGCACAGAACGGACAGCCGGGCAGTTCGTAGAAGGTAATGTCTGTCATGTCTGAAAAACGGGGCTCGAGCGAGAAGAAAGACGTGGTTGCGGCAGTCTGCCGACGTTCTGCCGTTCGCGAACGATCAGCCGAGCATTCCACTCGTGTAGACGTAGAAGTAGCCCACGAGCGCCAGCGCCATCAGCCACTGGCCGAGACGCACGTCCTCGAGTTCGCCGGTGGCGGCCTTGATGATCGGGTACACGATGATCCCGGCAGCGAGGCCGTTCGCGATGGAGTACGTCAGCGGCATGATCGTGATCGTTAGACCGGCCGAAACCGCCCAGGCAGGGTCCTGCCACTCGACGTCCAGGACGCCCTCGAGCATGATGATGCCGACGACCACCAGGGCGATGAAGGAGGCGTAGGCGGGAATCATGGCGATGAGCGGAATGAGAACTAGCGCAGCGAGGAAGAGGAGCCCGACGACGAGCGCGGTCATGCCCGTGCGTCCGCCCTCCTCGACGCCGGTCGAGGACTCGATGTACGTCGTTACCGTCGAGGTGCCCACCATCGCCCCGACGGTGGTGCCGACAGCGTCGGCCATCAGCGGCTTGTCGATATCGGGTAGGTTGCCGTCTTCGTCGAGGAAGCCGCCGAACTGAGAGACGCCGATGAGTGTCCCGGCGGTGTCGAAGAAGTCGACGAAGAAGAACGTGAAGACGACCAGCGTGAACGTGAGCGGATCGACGTCACGCAATCCGTCGACGAACGCAAAGAGCAGAGGTGAGATGTCGTACTGCGGAGACGTGACGACGGCGAACGAGAGTCCTCCGTCCTCGGCGACGAGCGCTCCCGGCAGGACTTCGTTACCAGCGAGACCCGAGAAATACGTCAGCCAGCCGAGTACGGTCGTTCCGAGAATCCCGACGATGATCGAACCCGTGATGCCGCGTGCCCAGAGGACGAACGTGATCAGCAGGCCGAACAGGCCGAGTAAGGCGGCGGGATTCGTCGCGAGCCCGCCGAGCGTGACCGCCGTGTCGGGGTCGGGGACGACGATCGACATCTCGAGCAAGCCGATGAAGAGCAGGAAGATCCCGATCCCGGCACCGACGGCGAACTTCACCGGTTCGGGAAACAGTCGGATGACGTACTCGCGAGCGCCGATCGCCGTGATCGCGATGAAGAGTATTCCCTCGACGAACACGGCCGCGAGCGCAGTCGTCCAGTGAATTCCCATCCCGATGACGACCGTGTACGCGAAGAAGACGTTCAGTCCCATCCCGGGCGCGAGGCCGAACGGCCGGTTCGCGTAGAACGCCATCACGAAGATGGCGACCGCCGAGGCGATGATCGTCCCAATGGCGATCATCTGTACGGTGGCGGTGAAGCCATAGCCGGGGATGTCGATCGCCTGCGCCAGAATGAACGGGTTGACGAGGATGATGTACGACATCGCGAGGAACGTCGTGAGCCCCGCGATCGATTCGGTCCGCAGGTCCGTGTCGTGTGCCCGGAAGTCGAAGTACTCCGCGAGCGTGTCGGTTGCCCCCATGTTGGACGTTCGAGCATAGGTGAGGGGGGTCGCTTAAACCTTCCCGTCTCGATGTGACCACCTATACGCATACTTGCATACTCGAGCCGGCTCAAAGGCCATCCTGGCCCCTACCTGTCATCGAATTTGAATTCGAGGGTCGGTTCTATCGCTGGACCGATACACTCGCCCGACCGGACGTGGTCCGTGTCACGGACCAACATATTTCACCCCTGCCCGCGTACCTCTCTCGCATGAAGTTCATCATCGTCGGGTACGGTCGCGTTGGCGCGCGAACGGCCCGCATTCTCGCGGAGGAGGGCCACGACGTCGTCATCCTGGACAACGACCAGAAACGCCTCGAGCGCGCCGACGGTGAGGGGTTCGACGGCGTGCAGGGGGACGGTGCCGACGAGGATGCGCTGCTCGAGGCGGGCATCGAGACGGCGGACGCAATCGGCGCGATGACGCCCGACCTGAACGTCAACTTCGCGGCGTGTATGGTCGGCAAACACTACGGCTGTCGGACCGTCTTGCGGATCGACGAGGACTACCGGGAGGACATCTACGAGAAGTACGCCGCGGACGTCGACGAGATCATCTACCCCGAGCGACTCGGTGCCGCCGGCGCGAAGACCGCGCTCCTCGGTGGCGACTTCAACGTCGTCGCGGACTTGGCCCAGAACCTGCACCTGACCGTTCTCGAGATCGCCGAAGGGTCACCGGCGGTCGGCAAGCGACTCAGCGAACTCGAGTTACCCGAAGGCTCGCGCATCTACGCCCACGGACGGGAGACGGAGTCGCTGACGATTCCGCTCCCGGGGACGGCGCTGGCCGCTGGTGACGAGGTAGCGGTGATCACCGAGACGGACGCCATCGAGCAGGTTCGGTCGACGTTGCTGGCTGAAACCTGAGTCGACGCCGAAAGAGGGGGTACGTGCAGGCACACACCGGGGAAGGATGGGAACTGATACCGTCAGGGTGGTGCGTGCCTCGAACGTACCTACTCACTGACCGGGCATAAAGCTGAGTCAGACGGCCGTGTGACGGCGGTCAGACGCGTTCGCTACTCACTCGTCGACCCGAAACACGAGCACGTTCTGGTGGACCATCGACGGCACGAACGAGAACGGGTAGCCGTAGACGTGGAGATCCTTCGACGGATCGTACCAGATCAGGTTGGCCGCGAGCGTCATCGGCGCCGCGTCCTGGATCGCTCGAGCGAGGTCGGCGGCCAGGAACGCGTAGGATTGCTCGCGGTACATGTCGCCGATGAAGACGACGGCGTACCGGCCGGGTTTGACGACCCTTGCGAACTGGGCGAAACGATCGCCCATCTCGGCGAGCCAGTCGGCTTTCGACTGGTCGCTCGAGTCGGCGTGTGGTGTCGTGGTGTCGTTCGTGCTGTCGCTCTCACTTTCACTCACCTTCTCGCGCTCACTCTCACGGCGGCCGGCATTGTCGCCATTGCCGTCGCCGTCATTACAGCCGTCGCCATTGCCGTCGCTACCACCGTCGCCATCATCGACACCGTCAGCGTCGAACGCCCCCAACTTACTCTCGCGAGTCGCCCGCCGGTTTCGCGTCTGCTCGCGCTCGTCCATATCCCAGTAGGGAACGTCGGCCAGGAGCAAATCGACCGAGTTCTCGGAGAGGTCCTGGACCAGGTCTGCACAGTCGCCCTCGTGGACGTCCTGGGCAGCCAGCGGCGCCTCACCGCGTTCCCGGCGCTCCTCGTTTTCCCGCTCGAGGGCCGTCTCGTAGACCTCGATCCACCGGGGGTTTCGCTCGAAGCCGATTGCCTCCCGCAGGCCGGTTCCCTCGTGTTCGCAGAGGCTCGCACCCAGGAGGGTGCCCCCGACGCCCGCGAACGGATCGAGGACGGTCTCGCCGGCCTTGCTGAACCGACCGACGAGGTCCGCACAGAGCCGCGGGGGTTTCTGCCCCCCGTGCTCGCTCCGCAGGTCGTGCTGGAGGTCCGGCGGATAGGCTTCGGGAATCACCGACTTCGTGGCGAACTTCCACTCTCGGCCAGTGAGGTCGTTGAGTCGGTTTCGCTCGTCGTAGATCCCCCGTCCATCGAGGTAGGTCTGGTGGTCGGCCAGTTCGTCGGTGTTGACCACGTCGCCGTCCTCGACGGGGAGGGACTCCTCACGCGCCCGCTCGGCGTCGAAGTCGCCGTCGTCGTCGGTGAACAGGCGGCTCTGGCGGTGCCCGTTCTCGCCGCCTGCGTCGCCGTCGTCAGCCATACCCCGAGTCCTCACCGGTCGGGCATAAGCGCTTTCGCTCGCGGATCGGTGTCGGACCAGTGTCGACGCCGACACTTATCCGGTCGGCAGTGGAAGGTCACCCGTGTCTTTGCTCGGACCTGCGGCGTCGACCCTCGTCGGTCTGGTCGCGCTCTGGCTGGGCGCGCGGTGGCTCGTCACCGCGGCTTCCCGACTCGCTCGAACCGCGGGCATCCCGCCGCTGATCGTCGGTCTAACCGTCGTCGCCTTCGGGACGTCGGCACCCGAGATCGTTGTGGGCGTCGAGGCGGCTCTCGAGGGCCGCGGCGCCATCGCGGTCGGCAACGTGGTCGGATCGAACGCGTTCAATCTGGGCGCGATTCTGGGCGCACTAGCGATCATTAGTCCGTTTCGCGTCGCCGACACCCTCGTTCGGCGGGACGCCGTCGCGATGGCGGCGGCGACCGGGGTCGGGATCGCGGTTCTGGTAAATCTGCACGTCTCGCGCACGGAAGGGATCTTTCTCCTCGCGTGTCTGGTCGCCTACCTGGCCTGGCTCGCCCGCTCGGCACGCGATTCCGACACCGGCGCCGTCGAACCTGAACGCTCGGGAACGAACCGCCACCCTGGAGTCGACGCGCTCGTCCTCGTCGTCGGTCTGGTCCTGGTCGGTCTCGGCGGCCGGTTGCTCGTCCAGGGCGCTGTCGAACTCGCCCGCGCCGGAGGCGTCTCGGAGTGGCTCATCGGCGTGACGGTGGTCGCAGGGGGAACTTCTCTCCCCGAGGCGGCAGCGTCCGTCGTCGCGGCGCGGCGCGCCGAGGTCGGCCTCGCGGCCGGGAACGTCATCGGGTCGAACGTATTCAACCTGCTGGGCGTGCTCGGCGTCTCCGCGGTGGCCGCGCCGCTGGTCGTCGGCGCGAGTGTTCGCTCGGGGTTGTGGTGGCTCGCCGCGTTGACCGCCGTTTCGGCCGTCCTCCTGGGGACCGGCCGTCGGCTGACCCGTCTCGAGGGTGTCGCGCTTGTGCTCTCGGTGGCGGGCTTCTGGGTGCTGGCGGCGGGTTGAGGGGGCTTCGACTCGAGGCTCGATGGCTCCTCGAGCCACTCGTTTGTCGTCGTCGCTCGAGGTGACATTAGTGTTAGCGAGGGCCTTTGTGCGAGCGCCCCCTCTATTCGACCATGAACATGCTCGTCGACGGCGAGTGGCGAACCGATGCGTCCGAGACCACCACCGAGGAGGGAGCCTTCGAGCGCCAGACGACGACGTTCCGCGACGAGATCCAGGACGACCCGGACGCCCGCTTCCAGCCGGCAGCCGGACGTTACCACCTCTACGTCTCCTACGCGTGCCCGTGGGCTCACCGGACGCTCCTGGTGCGGTCGCTGAAGGGGCTCGAGGATGCCATCTCCGTCTCGGTCGTCGACCCCTACCGCGACCAGGATGGCTGGCAGTTCACGCCCGAGAAAGACGGGTGTACCGTCGATCACGTCCACGGAGCGGACTTCCTCCGGGAACTCTACGGGCGTGCCGACCCGGACACGACCTGTCGGGTCACGGTGCCGGTGCTCTGGGACACGAAGGAAGACACCATCGTCAACAACGAGTCCGCAGAGATCATCCGTATGCTCGATACCGAGTTCGACGACCTGGCGACCAGGGACGTCGATCTCTATCCCGAGGGCTACCGCGAGGACGTCGACGAGATCATCGAGGCGATCTACGAGCCGATCAACAACGGCGTCTACCGGGCCGGGTTCGCGACGAAGCAGGAGCCGTACGAGGCGGCCGTCGACGACCTCTTCGAGGCGCTCGCACACTGGGACGACGTGCTCGCCGAGCAGCGCTACCTCGCCGGTGACCGCCTGACCGAGGCCGACGTCTGCCTGTTCACGACGCTCGTGCGATTCGACCAGGTCTACCACACGCACTTCATGTGCAACGTCAAATTCATCCGCGAGTTCGACAACCTCTGGCCGTACCTGCGCGACCTCTACCAAACGCCCGGTGTCGCAGAGACGGTCGAGATGGACCACATCAAGGAACACTACTACACGACCCACCCGGACGTGAACCCGCACGGCATCGTCGCCCGCGGCCCCGACCTCGAGTTCGAGGCGCCACACGACCGGGACGCGCTGTCTGGAGAGCCACCCGCGGCGCTGGCGTCGTCGCTCGAGCGCTAGGGAACGATCTCCCTCTCCGCCAACGCTGTATGGCGTTCCGGTGGTCGTGCCTCTGCTATCTCTTTTACCGACTCGTACTCGTACTCGAGGCGGCGAGCGCCTCGGGTGGATGAAAACAGTGGATCAATCGGTCGCTTACTCGTCCTCGAACTCGAGCGCCGCCGAGTTGATGCAGTAGCGCTTCCCCGTGGGTTCGGGACCGTCCTCGAAGATGTGACCGAGGTGGCCACCGCAGTTGGCACACAGGACTTCGGTGCGGTGCATGCCGTGGCTGGTGTCGACGCGCGTCTCGATCACGTCGTCGTCGGCGTCGTAGAAACTCGGCCAGCCACACCCCGAGTGGTACTTCGTGTCCGACTCGAAGAGCGTGGCTTCACAGCCTGCACACGAGTAGGAGCCGTCCTCCTCGTGGTCGACGTACTCGCCGGAGAACGGGCGCTCGGTCCCGGCCTCCCGGAGAACGCGGTACTCCTCGTCGGTCAGGCGCTCGCGCCACTCCTCGTCGGTCAGCGTTCGCTCGTCGGATTCCTGGCTCATAGGTTTAGTAAGGGCGTCGGACTCAAGAGTCTGTCTGCGGCGAGGCGGTAGGCGAAGTGGACTACCGCCCCGTCATCACGTTCGTGCTCTCACACTCCGGACACTGAGTCATCCGCCCGAGACCAGGTACCTCGAGGCGAACCCACGCGTCGTCGCCGCCGGGCGCTTCGAAGCCGCAGTTCAGACAGCGCGAGTGTCGACCGGAGGGGGATTGCATCGCCATACTCGAGCTATGCCAGATGATAGCATAGGCGTTTTCACGACCTCGAGTGACTCTCTTCGCTCGTGATTGGTCCGCCGGCTATCGTCGGATTATACTATAAAACTCATAGTGATGCAGAAAACGCTCTCTATCGCGACCGAATCAGGCGTGACCTGGATAGTCCCGCTCGAATCGGTCCTCGAGGTCGTCGTACTCGAACTGTACGAGGACGGGACGCCCGTGGGGACAGGCGTAGGGGTTCTCACAGTCGTCCAGCGCCTCGAGCAGGTCCAGGACGGACCCCTCCGAGAGGGAGGTGTTGCCGGTGATCGACGGATAGCAGGCCAGGTCGGCGAGGAAGTCGTCGGCCAGCGCGTCGATCGTCTCGGCGCCCGCCTCGCGGTCGCCGTCGAGGAACGAGCCGAGGACGTCCCGGAGCTGGGCCGGCTCGAGGGTCTTCTCGAGGACGGCGGGAACGGTGGTGACGGCGACCGTGCGGTCGTCGATCCGGTTGGCGGAAAAACCCAGGCGTGCGAGCGCGTCCCGGTAGTGCTCGAAGGCCTCGGCCTCTACAGCAGTGAGCTCGAGTTCGACGGGCGAGGCGAGCGCCTGGGTCGTCGGATCGTCGGCGAACGCTCGCTGGAGGCGCTCGTAGTTGACCCGCTCGTCGGCGGCGTGCTGGTCGACCAGGACGAGGCCCTCGGGGGTCTCACAGACGACGTAGGTGTCCTTCAGCTGACCGAGTACCCGAAGTGAGGGCAGAGAGTCGTACTCGAGGGCGTCGGTGGCCGTCCCGCCCGCCAGCGTCTGCTGGTCGGTCGACGGGGTGATCGAGTGCGACGGGTCGCCCGAGGCGGCGTGTCGGGATCGGTCTCCTGCATCTGTCGCGCCCGTCACGTCTGTCGCATCGCTCGAATCCGTCGTGCTCGCCGTTCGATTCGTCGGTTCGGATGCGATCGAAGGATCGGAACGGCTCGCCTCCAGGTCGGACGAAGGAGTTGACGACGCCGTATCTGCCCGACCCGAGGCGTTCGTTCGTGTCGCGTCTAACGACCCTTCGGCCTCGGGTGACTCGGTCGTCTTCGAGCCATCTGCCTGCGTTGCGGGTGCCTCGCTCGAGTCGGCATTCGAATCGAGCGAACGCGAGCCGACGGCATCGCCCGAGACCGACTGATTCGACGGTCCTGAACCACTCGAACCGCCCGCCTCGGGTTCGTCAGCCGCCCCCGCGAGCGTTCCGTCTTCGTACCCAGCGTCCGGTTCGACCGCCGCCTCGTCGGGCGCCGAGCGTCCTCGGGGCGCCCGCGAACGGAGCAACCCGTACTCGAGCAGCGCGTCCTGGACGGCTGACTCGACCGCACGGCGGACGGCATCGTCGTCGTCGAAGCGAACCTCGCGCTTTCTGGGGTGGACGTTCACGTCGACGGCGTCGCCGGGGACCTCGAGGAAGAGCACGACGAAGGGGTAGCGGTCCCCGCCGAGTTGGCCGCCGTAGGCGTTCATGATCCCCTCGCGAATGGCCTCGGAGGTGACCGCTCGGCCGTTGACGTAGGTCGCGAGGTAGTCCCGGCTGGCCCGGTTCGTCTCCGGGTGCGAGACGGTTCCCGAGACCGACTCGAGCGGGCCGATCGGGAGGTCGTCGCCGTCGGCCTCGACGTCGATCATCGAGCGGGCGACCTCCCGGCCGTAGACCGAGAGGATGGCGGCCTGCAGATCGTCCTGGCCCGTCGTGGCGAACACCTCCCGCCCGTCGTGGGTGAGCGAGAGCGCCACGTCCGGATTGGCGAGGGCGTAGCGGGTGACGATCTGGTTGACGTGGGCGAACTCGGTCGCGGTGGTCTTGAGGAACTTCCGTCGGGCGGGGGTGTTGTAGAAGAGGTCTTCGACGACGACGGTGGTTCCCTCCGGACAGCCGGTCGGCTCGACGGCAACGACGTCGCCGCCCTCGTAGACGAGTTCGGTTCCCGTCGGGGATTCGCTGCTGAGTCCGTCGGCTCGAGGCCGGGTCCGAATCGTCAGCTTCGACACCGAACCGATGGTGTGGAGCGCCTCGCCGCGGAAGCCCAGGCTTTCGACGCCACGCTCGAGGTCCTCGAGGCCCGTGATCTTGCTCGTCGTGTGCTGGCGAACCGCCCGGCGGACGTCCGTCTCGGTCATCCCGCGGCCGTCGTCGCTGACCCGGATGAATTCGGTGCCGCCCGCCTCAATCTCGACGTCGATGCGCGTGGCGTCGGCGTCGAGGGCGTTCTCGACCAGTTCCTTGACCGCGCTGGCGGGCCGTTCGACGACCTCTCCGGCGGCGATCCGGGCGACGGTGTGCTCGTCGAGTTGGTGGATGGTCGTCTCGTCCGCTGCTCGCTCGTCCGTTGCTCGACTGTTTGCTCGGTCGTCCGCGTCGTCGGTTGGGTCGTCAGATGGGGTGTCGATTGTGTCGTCGGTCATGATTCAGCCCTCGAGCAGCGTGTCGGCACGGTCGGTGATCGTCTCTCGTCCTGCCTCGGGAACGGTGACCAGCGGCGGGCGAACCGCGTCGGACGGGAGCCACCCGCGGTGGCCGAGGGCGGCTTTGGTCGCGGGAGCGAATCCATAGGTTCCACACGCCTCGAACAGTCCCGAGATCGACGCCTGGAGCGCCTCTCCGCGCTCGGTTTCGGCGGTCTCGAGTACCTCGGCGTACGCCTCCGGGGCGACGTTCGAGAGCGCGTTCACGCCCCCGTCGGCGCCCATTCGGAGAGAGGGGACGAGCAGCGTGTCGAACCCCTGGAGACACAGAAATTCCTCGGGCGTTCGGCGCATCGCCGCCAGGAAGTACTCGAAGTCGCCGCTCGAGTCTTTCAGGCCGACGACGTTCTCGTGGCTGGCGACAGCCTCGAGCGTCTCGAGGGCGATGGGCTGACCCGTACACGACGGGATGTTGTAGAGCACGAGAGGGAGTGGCGACCGGTCGGCCACCGCCTCGAAGAATCGGCAGTCGCCAGCGGGATCGTTCGCTGTGTGGAAGTACGGCGGGACGACAACCGCGATGTCGGCGCCGACCTCGGCGGCCGATTCGGCGTAATCGACCGTCTCGGCGACGCTCGTCGCAGCGGCACCGGCGAGGACCGGTACCTCGCCGTTTGCTCGCTCCACTGTGACCTCGACGACCCGACGCCGTTCGTCGGGCGAGAGGCTCGCGAACTCGCCGGTCGTCCCGCAGGGAAAGAGCCCATCAATGCCGCCCTCGAGGAGCGCGTCGACGAGCGAGCCCAGCGATTCCTCGTCGACCGATCCTGATTCGTCGAACGGCGTCACGATGGGGCACGTGACGCCCTCGAGCGCCTGCTGGAAAGTCATGTATGGTTGTTTCTGAGCGGACGCAAAAGGGTATCGACGGCCGGACCCGTTCCCGGTGCGAATGCTTGTTAGGCGGTGGGGACGAACGGTCCTGCGATGACTCCCACGGACAGCGAGGACCGCGTTTCGCCGTCGGCGAGCGACGCGATCGACTCACTCGCGAACGACCGCCGCCTCGAAATCCTGATCGCGCTGGCAGACCGCGAGTGGGAGGTGCAGGAAAACGGACACGTCATGTCGTTCACTGACCTGTATGACGCGGTCGACGTCGACAGCACGTCCCAGTTCTCCTACCACCTCACGACCCTCGTCGGACGATTCGTCGCCGAGACGGACGGTGGATACCGACTCACGTACGCCGGCGACAAGGTCGTTCGCGCGATTCTGTCGGGCCTGTACGAGGCGCCGCCGACGTTCGAGGCCGTCGACGTCGACGGCGTGTGCCCGTTTTGCCGAGAAGCCGCACTCGTCGCAGACTCCCTCGAGGAGCGCTTCGTCGTCCGGTGTGCGGCCTGTGACTCGACACTCCTGGCGGATGCCTTTCCGCGCAGCCAGGCGGCACACCGATCGCCGTCCGAAATCGCCGAGAGTTTCGGATGCGGCATCTGGAGTACGGCCGTCGCGGTCGACGGCGGCGTCTGTCCGGAGTGTAACGGCGTCGTCGACGCTGCCGTCGACTCCCACGAGCGCGATGGTCTGGTCGTGCACACGGTCGCCCACACCTGTCGCGAGTGTCGCACGATGATCCACCTGCCGATAGAGGTGTTCGTCGCGCTCCATCCCGAAACCGCAGCGTTCCTCCACCGACACGGCATCTCGGTTCTCGAGACGCCACTCTGGGAACTGTTCGGCTCCTTCACGTCCGGGGAGTGGACGACCGACGTTCGGTCGATGTCGCCACTCGAGGCCCGATTCGAACTCTCGTATGACGATGAGATGCTCGTTCTCGAGATGGATGACGACCTCGAGGTTACGCCAGTCGCAAAACCCTCGGAGATTGGTATGGAAGCGAACAAATGAGCGGGAAGACGATTCGAATGCGAGGCTCGAAAACACACCGCAGCGATGACGAGTCCTGCACTTATCCTTGCTCAAACGTATTTGAGTAGCATCGTTGTCAATATGTAAGAACTATAACAATACTTTTCACGTCTCGAGCGAAGGCGTACGTGATGAGCGCTATTACACACGATCGTGGCCGACGACTGCCGTTCGGCGGAGGGGACTAGCGTGGCCGCAATCGAACTCGACGGACTGACGAAACGCTTCGGCGACGTCCTGGCCGTCGACGACTTCGACCTGACGGTCCAGGAGGGCGAAATCTTCGGCTTCCTGGGCCCGAATGGGGCCGGAAAATCGACGACCATCGACATCTTGCTCGATTTCACGCGACCAACCGGCGGCACCGCGACGGTGCTCGGCCACGACGCGCAAGAAGAGAGCCTCGCCGTTCGCCAGCGGACCGGCGTCCTCCCCGACGGCTATCACGTCTACGACCGCCTGACGGGCCGCCGGCACCTCGAGTTCGTCGTCGAGTTGAAGGCGGTCGATGAGGACGTCGACGCCCTGCTCGAGCGCGTGGGGATCGCCGAGGCGGCCGACCGCAAAGCGGGTGGCTACTCGAAGGGAATGCGCCAGCGACTCGTCCTCGCGATGGCGCTGGTCGGCGATCCTGACCTGTTGATCCTCGACGAACCCTCCACCGGCCTCGACCCCAACGGCGCCAGGGAGATGCGCGAGATCATCCGCCGGGAGAACGAGCGCGGGACGACCATCTTCTTCTCGAGCCACATCATGGAGCAGGTCGAGGCCATCTGCGACCGCGTCGCCATCATCAATCGCGGCCGACTGGTCGCGGTCGACACTGTCGAGGGGTTGCGCGACGCGACCGAGACGGCGACGACACTATCGATTTCGGTCTCGAGCGTCGACGACGCGCTCCTCGAGACCGTCGCCGGGCTCGAGGGCGTCACCGACGTCGCGCTCGAGGAGGGCCGGCTCCGGGTGATCCTGTCCGGCGGATCGAAGTTCGACGTGCTGAACACGCTCGACGACGCCGGCGCGGACGTCGGAGACTTCTCCGTCGACGAATCCTCGCTCGAGGACCTGTTCGTGCGGTACACGACCGAAGACCAGGAGGTGCGTGCATGAACACGAGGTGGGCTGCCGTCGCCAGGAAGGACTTCCAGGACGCCGTGCAGTCGCGGGCGCTGTGGGCGCTGCTCGCTACGTTCGTGCTGTTCTCGCTGCTCACGACGTACGCCTACGTCGAACTCCCCGAGGCGTTCGGCGCGGCCGGCGAGGTCTCGTTCTCCGGGCTGGTGTTCTTCCTGGCGGGGATCACCAGCCTGTTTGTCGCACTGGCAGCGATCGTCGTCTGTTACAAGTCCGTCGCTGGGGAGCGCGAACTGGGCAGTATCAAGCTCCTGCTCGCGCTCCCGGTCACCCGGCGAGACGTGTTCCTCGGCAAGGTGATCGGCCGGGCCGCCGTAATCGCGGCCACGCTCGGCGTTGGATTGCTCATCGGACTCGGATTCGGCTCCCTGCTGCTCGGAACGATCGAAATCGTCCCGCTGGTGACGTTCGTGCTGGCCGCGGTGGTCTTCGCCGGCGTCTACGCGGCGATCATCGTCGGCCTCTCGGCGACCACGTCGTCGACGTCACGAGCGACGACGCTCGCCCTCGGCTTCTTCGTCGTGTTCGAACTGGCCTGGGACGTGGTGCCGCTGGCGCTCGTCTACGTCGCGAACGGCTTCTCGCTTCCCCAGCAGATGCCCGACTGGATGTTCCTCGCGACCCAGATACCGCCGTCTTCAGCGTACTTCTCGGCACTCGTCGCGCTGCTGCCGGGTGTCGCCGACGAGGCCAACGCCCAGACACAGGCCGCTGGCTTCGACGCGGCCTACGCGACGCCGACGGTCGGGTTCGCCGTGCTCGCGTTCTGGGTAGTCGTTCCGTTGGCGATCGGTTACTATCGATTCGACGGGACGGACCTCTGATCGGGCCCGGATGAGTGGCCCGGACCGCGTCTAGAGATCGACTCGCCGATTTCTCCCCCGTTCGGCCCTTGCACCTATATCCTCGTAGTTTGTGTCTTCTGCTATGAACGATTCGTCAGAGACCATTTCGGTTCTTCACGTCGACGACGACCCGCACTTTGCCGATCTAGCGTCGACGTTTCTGGAGCGAACCGACCCGCAGATCGACGTCGTTACCGCGTCGAACCCAACGGACGGACTCCAGTTGCTCGCGGAGACGCGAATCGATTGCGTGGTCTCCGACTACGACATGCCCCACACGAACGGAATCGACTTTCTCGAACAGCTCCGACGCGACCACCCGGAGCTCCCCTTCATCCTCTACACGGGGAAGGGGAGCGAGGAGATCGCCAGCGACGCCATTTCCGCCGGTGTCACAGACTACCTGCAAAAGGAGCGCGGAACGAGCCAGTACACCGTGCTGGCGAACCGGATTCGAAACGCCGTCGAGCAGTCTCGCGCGAAGCGAGCAACCAGGGAATCGCAGACGAAACTCACACAAATCGCGGCGAAAGCCGACGACGTCCTCTATATGTTCTCCGCAGACTGGACCGAACTTCTGTTCGTCAACTCCGCATACGAGGACCTCTGGGGCGATTCGATCGAGGCGCTCGAGGCCGACCCGAAACGATTTCTCGAGCGGATTCACCCCGACGACCGGGGCCGCGTTCGGGAGGTGATGCAGATCGTCTCCGAGGGACGCTCCGAGACGATCGAGTACCGGGTCGTGGTCGACGGTGAACGACGCTGGGTTCGAGCCGACAGCAAACCCATCCTCGATTCGAACGGCCAACCCGAGCGAATCGTCGGATTCGTCCGAAACATTACGGCACAGAAACGCCGCGAGCAGCAACTTCGCTCGAGTCGCGCCCGACTCGAGGCGCTGTTCGAGCACTCACCGGACATGATCGCGATCCACGACGCCGAGGGCAGGATCTGTGACGTGAACGAGCGATTCGCCGAAGCACTGGGATACGCGGCGGCCGACCTCGTCGGCCTGCCGGTCTGGGAGATCGACACGACTGTCGAACCCGATCGGGCGCGGGCCTTCTGGACGGAGCTCCCGACGAACGACCCCCGCCGGTTCGAGGCGGAACTCCAGCGCCGAGACGGGACGACGTTTCCGGTCGAAGTCCACTTGATCCGACTAAATCTGGATGGAAAGGACCGATTCGTCGCGATGGATCGGGATATCTCGGACCAGAAGGCCAGAGAGCACGAACTGCTCCGGCAGAACGAACGACTGGACCGGTTCGCCAGCGTCGTCTCACACGACCTCCGCAACCCGTTACAGGTAGCTCAGGGCCGACTCGAGTTGCTCGCGGCGGATTGCGAGAGCGACCACCTGACCGATCTGGACGCCGCACTCGAGCGCATGAACGCTCTGGTCGACGATTTACTCACGCTCGCTCACGAGGGTGATGCGGCCATGGATCTCGAAGTGGTCGACCTGACCGATCTCGCCGAGGCGTGCTGGGCTACGGTACAGACGGATGCCGCGACGCTCACCACGAACTCGGCGCCTGCGGTACGAGCGAACCGACAGCAGCTTCGCCAGCTCCTCGAGAACCTCTTTCGTAACGCGGTCGAGCACGGCGGTGGTCCAGTTACCGTGACGGTTGGCGGGCTCGAGAACGGGTTCTACGTCGCGGACGACGGCCGGGGGATCCCTGACGGGGAACGAGAGAGCGTCTTCGAGTCGGGGTACTCGACGTCATCGGAGGGGACCGGGTACGGTCTGTCGATCGTCGACCGCATCGTCGGTTTACACGGGTGGGAGCGACAACTTGTCGAATCGTCGGCCGGTGGCGCCCGTTTCAACGTTTCGAACGTCGAGACGGGCTAGATCGAGCGAGTGCTCCAGACGTGGTGAACCGGCCGAGCGCACGAGACGTCCCATCCTCGTGCTGGCCCGCCCTCACCCCTCGTTCTCGAGTCGCCGTTTCCACTCCTGGACAGTCGCCATCAGCTCGACAGGGGACGTACTGTTCACGTCGATCGATTCGAGGGCCTCGAGGACGGCTTCGACCGCTGGATCGACCGTCGGCCCTGTTGGCTCGGGGTCGCCCCCGTCGGCGTTCGCCGGTCCTCGAAAACTCCCACTCGAGACGTCGAACACCGTCTGGACGGGATCGCTCGAGTTTCCACCCTTCGCTTCGATTGCCTTCTCCTCGCGCAGGCGCTCCAGGACGTCGCGGGCGCGGTCGACGACGGGAACGGGGACGCCCGCGAGGTCCGCGACGTGGATCCCGTAGGAGCGATCGGTCGGCCCGTCGCGGACGGTCCGCAGGAAGGTCACGTCGCCGTCGCGCTCGTCGGCCGCGACGTGGACGTTCGCCACGCGGGGCAGGTGGTCGGCCAGCCCCGTGAGTTCGTGGTAGTGGGTCGCGAAGAGCGTCTTCGCCCGGATCTCGTTGTGGAGGTACTCGGTGGCCGCCCAGGCGATGGAGATGCCGTCGTAGGTGGCGGTTCCCCGCCCCACCTCGTCCAGGATGACGAGCGACTCGTCGGTCGCCGCGTGCAGGATGTTCGAGAGTTCGCTCATCTCGACCATGAACGTCGAGCGCCCTTGTGCTAGCTCGTCGAGAGCGCCGACGCGGGTGAAGATGCCGTCGACCAGTCCGATCCTGGCCTCCCGTGCGGGGACGAAACTGCCGATCTGAGCTAATAGGACGATGCAGGCGACCTGGCGCATGTACGTCGACTTGCCGGACATGTTGGGACCGGTCACCACCAGAAAGCCGCGGTCGGAGTCCATCGCGACATCGTTCGGGACGAACTCGGTCGTCTGTTCGACGACGGGGTGGCGGCCCTGAGAAATTTCGAGGTCCTGCCCCCGGTGGAGAGCGGGTCGAACCCACCCATTTTCGGCGGCGTGGCTCGCCAGACTCGAGAGCGCGTCGACCGTCGCGAGGGTGCGACCGACGTCCTGGAGGAGGGCTGCTCGCTCCGCGACGTCCTGACGTAGTTTCTGAAACAGTTCGTACTCGAGGTCGCCGCGCTGTTCTTCGATCCGGAGTATCTCGCGTTCTTTGTCCTCGAGTTCGGTAGTGGTAAACCGCTTGGAGTTCTTGAGCTGTTTGATCTCCTCGTAGTGATCCGGGACGCCGTCGGCCGCCGACCGTCCGACTTGGATGTAATAGCCGTCGGTCTTGTTCCGGTCGACGGTGACGTGGCTGAGCCCGTGCTGGCGCTTCTCGCGGTCGGCGAGCGTGTCGAGCCATCGATTGAGTTCGTCGTGGCGTTCGATGAGCTCGTCGAGGTCGTCGTGGTAGCCCTTCGTCAACAACTCGCCCTGACGGACCGTCGACGGCGGTTCCTCGGCCAGTGCGTCCGCCAGCGCTTTGCGAAGGTCAGCGGCGCGCTCGCGGTCGACACGGTCGACGATGGTCGACAGCGGCGAGTCGACCAGGTTGGGCGTCGACTCGACAATCTCGACCACCTCGGGAACCAGCGCGAGGGTATCTCGCACCGCCAGCAGGTCCCGCGCGTCCGCGCTTCCGTGGGTCGCTCGCGAGGCCAGGCGCTCGAGGTCGTAGGCCCCGCCGAGCACGTCCTGGAGTTCGTCGCGGGCGAGCGCGGCGGTGGCGAGGGCGCCGACGCTCGCCTGGCGCTCCTCGAGCACGTCGAGCGAGCGCCGGGGGCGCTGGAGCCACTCCTTGAGTAACCGCCCCCCAGCGCTGGTCTTCGTGTGGTCGATGGTCGCGAACAGGGAGCCGTCGCGGTCGCCGTGCATTGTCTCGGTCAGCTCGAGGTTACGCTGGGTGGTTACGTCGAGGGTGACGTGGTCGTCCCCGCGGTGGGTCTGGAGGCGGGTCATCGACGCGAGCACGCCCGCGCCGGTCTCCTCGACGTAGGCGAGAACGGCGCCCGCGGCGGCGAGCGCGGATTCGGGGAGGTCGAGTCGGTCGACGGTCTCGCTTCCGAAGTGATCGCGCACGCGGTGGGTCGCTCGCTTGGGGGCGAACGCCTCCGTCTCGTGGAGGGTGAGGCGGGCCTCGAGTCGGTCGCGAAGCTGGGCGAGGAACTCATCGTTGGTCCGAACGTCGGGGCCGGGCAGGACCTCGACGGGGGCGAAGCGGTAGAGTTCGGTCATCGCCTCGTCGACGTCCTCGGCACCGGCGACGAGGAATCTGCCCGTCGTGACGTCTGCGAAGGCGAGCCCGTACGCGGTTTCGCCGCTTGAACTCGAGCCAGCTGGCGACCCAGATCCCGAACCTGAGTTCGAACCCGAGCCCTGATCCGCAACCACCGCCGCGAGGTACTGCGCGTCGGCGTCGCTCTTCTCGACGAACGTCCCGGGCGTCACCACGCGAACGACCTCGCGGGCGTGACCGTCGTCGGTCTCGTACTGGTCGGCCACCGCAACCCGGTAACCGCGCTCGACGAGGGCCTTCAGGTAGGGCGTGAGGTCGGCCAGCGGCACGCCCGCCATCGGGTACGACTGGCCCTGGGACGATTTGGAGGTCACCTTGAGTTCGAGTTCCTCCCCGACGAGTTCGGCGTCGTCGCCGAAGAATTCGTAGAAGTCACCACACTGCATCGCCAGCACGTCCGCGTCGGTGTCGGCTTTCAGAGAGAAAAACTCGCCGACGATCCCCGTCGCCTCGGTCATACTGGCTCGAGCGTGTTCCGACGAGTAAAGTCCTCCGGGTTGGGGAAGGACTCGAGCGATCCGCACACCATCAAAACGTTTTTATTCCGTTCGGGGATATCCAGAGGTACGATGGTAGGTGTCTACTTTACAGGGCCGGCCGCCCGTTTCTAATTCCCACCTGCCGCTCGTTGTGTCGACACGAACGCCTCAGCGAGCGGTACGCACGACGCTCGGTGCGACGCCCGGTGGTACGAGTCTGGACGCGGTCACGCGTACCAACGTTCCAACACCCCGTCCGAGCGACTCGAGCGAGGACACCACCTGTCTGTAGTCACCCGATAGCGACACTCACAGCTACCACAACATCGACACCCACCCCAACACCCACAACCCACCAATGTCAGAACCCGAACCTGAATCCGAATCCGCACCGCAATCGATCAACGTCGTCCTCCCCGACGGCTCCGAACTCGAGGTCGCTCCCGACGCCACCGTCCAGGACTGCGCCTACGAGATCGGCCCCGGCCTCGGTCGCGACACGGTCGCCGGCAAACTCGACGGCGAACTCGTCGCCAAGGAGGCCCCCGTTTACGACGAGGCGCGACTCGAGATCGTCACCGATCAGTCCGACGAGTACCTCGACGTACTCCGTCACTCCGCGGCCCACTGCCTGGCCCAGGCCGTCGAGCGCCACTTCGACGACGTGAAACTCGCCATCGGCCCGCCGACGGAGGAGGGCTTTTACTACGACTTCGACGACCTCGAGGTCGACGAGAGCGACTTCTCGGCACTCGAGGCCGAGATCGAGGACATCATCGAGGCCGATTACGACATCGAGCGCGAGGAAGTCCCGGTCGCGGAGGCCGAGGAGCGACTGGCCGACGAACCGTACAAACTCGAGTTGCTCGAGGAGTTAGCCGAGGAGGGCGAACAGGTCACCTTCTACAGCCAGGGCGAGTGGGAAGACCTCTGTGCCGGCCCGCACCTCGAGTCGACGGGCGAGATCGGCGTCGTCAAACTGCTCGAGATCGCGGGCGCCTACTGGCGCGGCGACGAGAAAAACCCGATGCAGACCCGGATCTACGGCACGGCCTTCGAGGACGAGAGCGACCTGGAGGACTACCTCGAACGCCGCGAGGAGGCCAGAGAGCGCGACCACCGTAAGATCGGCAACGAGATGGACCTGTTCTCGATCCAGGACGTCACGGGGCCCGGACTCCCCCTCTACCATCCGCCGGGGAAGACGATCCTCCGAGAACTCGAGGGCTTCGTCGAGGACCTGAACGAGTCGGCAGGCTACGACTACGTCGAGACCCCCCACGTGTTCAAGACGGACCTCTGGCACAAGTCCGGCCACTACGAGAACTACGAGGACGACATGTTCATCTTCGACGTGGGCGACGACGAGTTCGGCCTCAAACCGATGAACTGTCCTGGCCACGCCGCCATCTTCCAGGACCACTCCTGGAGCTACCGAGACCTGCCGATCCGATACGCCGAGAACGGGAAGGTCTACCGGAAGGAACAGCGCGGCGAACTCTCCGGCCTCTCGCGGGTCTGGGCGTTCACGATCGACGACGGCCACCTGTTCGTCCGCCCCGACCAGATCGAGCGCGAGGTCGAGGCCATCATGGACGTCATCGACGAGGTGCTCTCGACGTTCGACCTCGAGTACGAGGTCGCACTCGCGACGCGTCCCGAGAAGTCCGTGGGGGGCGACGAGATCTGGGACAAAGCGGAGGCCCAGCTCGAGTCGGTCCTCGAGAAGCGAAACGTGGACTACGACCTCGAGGCCGGCGACGGCGCGTTCTACGGCCCGAAGATCGACTACGCCTTCGAGGACGCCATCGGCCGCCACTGGGACGGCCCGACGGTTCAGCTGGACTTCAACATGCCAGAGCGCTTCGACCTCGACTACGTCGGCGAGGACAACGAGGCGCACGAGCCGGTCATGATCCACCGGGCGCTCTACGGCAGCTACGAGCGCTTCTTCATGATGCTCATCGAGCACTACGAGGGGAACTTCCCGTTCTGGCTCGCCCCCGAGCAGGTTCGTGTGCTGCCCATCTCCGACGACAATCTCGGCTACGCCCACCGTGTCGCCAACGAGTTCGGCGACTTCCGCACGGAGGTCGACCACCGGGATAGCACGCTCGAGCGCAAGATCCGAGCGGCCCACGACGACCGCGTCCCCTACCAGATCATCGTCGGCGACAACGAGGAAGAAGCCGGGAACATCTCGGTCCGTGACCGCTTCGAGGACCAGGAGTACGACGTCGAGATCGACGAGTTCCGGGCCCATCTCGAGGCCGAGCGCGACGAGAAGCGCTCCGAACCGGACTTCCTTGCGGAGTAGGACTCGTTTTTTCGCTTGCGGCGGCGTTTCGGACTCGCTTTCGCCCGTATTCTCGTACTCGTTCTCGCTCCGCTCTCGACTCACTCTGGGTCAAGCCTCGACCCTCGAGTCCCGGACCTCGAGCGCCCTCCGTTTGCGTGCGGCGATCGCCTGTGGTCCACGTTTGTGGTGGTGTAGCAGGAGCTCGCCGATCGAAATATACATACTTGTGGAATCGTGCTTACACGCATGAACCGAGCCGAAAAAGCCGCGCTCCAGCTACGAGCGGTCGACGTGTTGCGAATGCTCAAGGAAACCCGGACGTACGACGAACTCGCCGAGGCGACCGGCCTGCCGGCGGGCGACCTCAATCGCTACGTCAACGGGCACGTCCTCCCCGGAACCGAACGCGCCAGCGAGGTGGTCGAGGAGGTCGGCCGCGAGGCGCTAGCGGCCGAACTCGAGGCCCGCATCCAGGTCGACTCGGAAGGGTACGTCGACAACTCCGGGGCTGTCTTCGACCAGCCGTTTCTCGACCTCGCCGCACCCGTCGTGGCCGACGCGTTCGACTTCGAGCGCCCCGACGTCGTGTTGACGGCCGCCACCGACGGCATCACGCTGGCCGCCTCGCTCGCCAGCTACTACGGAACCCGGTGTGCGTACGCGAAAAAACGCAAGGAAACCGCCGTCGAGGACTTCTTCGAGGCCCGTGAACGCCTCGAGTCGGGCATCGAGCTCACCTACTACCTGCCGGCGGCCGCGATCGATCGCGACGACTCCGTCCTGGTCGTCGACGACCTGATCCGATCCGGCGAGACCCAGGAACTGCTCCTGGACATCGTCGAAACGGCAGAGGCGGAGGTCGCCGGGGTCTTCGCGCTCATCGCTGCTGGAAGCGACGGCATCGAGCGCGCAGAGGGTCGCACGGAGGCGCCGGTCGGGTCGTTGACGACGGTTTAAGGTTGGTTTTCGTTCTCGTTCTCTCTTCGCACTCTCGCTCTCTCCCGCTCTCACCTTCTCGCTCTCCCCCGCTCTCACCCTCTCCCTTCGCCCTCCTTTCGCTCTCTATCTTGCTTCCCCCTCACTCGACCCACGCTTTCACCTCACTCGCCTCACTCGAGCATCTCTTCGGTGATCGTATTCGGCAGGAGTTCCCCGAGGGTGTACTCACTCGGCGGGTCGTCGTCGCCCTCGTCACAGCAGACGACGAGGTCGTCGTCGGCGAACTCCGCGAGCGTCTGGCGGCACATTCCACAGGGGGTAACACCGTCGCGCCGACCCGAACTGACGGCGAGTCGGGCAAAGTCGCGATGGCCGTTCTTGACGGCTTCGGCGATGGCGACCTCCTCGGCGTGGAGGCTGTTGCTGTAGTTCGCGTTCTCGAGGTTACAACCGACGAAGACCTCGCCGTCGGCGGTCTCGATCGCTGCGCCGACGGGGTACTTGGAATAGGGAACGTGGGCTCGAGACTGGACATCGCGGGCGGCCTCGATGAGTGAATCCATGGCTGTGGCCCACGATTCGGCGGGGAGGTATCAAAGCGTTTCGTCGAGACCCGAACGGCTGCCATCGATTCCCACCGAGTGGGAGCCACTGGCAGGAGGTATGTGTTCACGGGGTGACGATTACGTATGGGCCAGATCGCATCCGACGGACATCCGTGCGGTATCAGCGACGGGGAGGGTGGCTGCAACCCCGAGCAAATCGTCTCCCTCCTCTCCGAGGACACCGCCCGCGAGCTGTATCGCTACGCGGACGGCCCGACGACCGTCAGCGAGTTCACAGAGGCACTCGAGCTTCCGCTCAGCACGACCTACCGAACGGTCTCCCGACTCGAGGACGCCGGGCTGTTACGCTCGGTGAGTCGGACCGATCCAGCGAGGTACGTTCGCGCGGCCGATCACGTCTCTGTGAGCTACGATGACCCGATTCGGATCACGTGTGTACGCGGCGGATTGCCGCTGCACTGCGATCTGTAGACTCGACCCTCCGTTTTTCACTCTGCTCTTTTCGCTCTGCCACTTTTCACTCTGCCACTTTTCACTCTGCTCTTTTCGCTCAGCTTTTTTCGCTTTGGCTGACCGTTCTTCCGGACCGCTCTGGCGGCCACCCCACGATAGGGTCATCTCTGGTCGGCCACCGCCGACTCGATTACGTCACGTGCGTCCGAGACGAGCGCGTCGACGTCGTCGCTCTCGGCGTACAGGCGAACGTAGGGCTCGGTCCCGCTCGGGCGAACCAGCAGCCACGAGGCATCGGGGAACTCGAGGCGGACCCCGTAGTCGGTGTCGACCGTCACCTCGTCGAACGCCGCCGGCAGCGTCGACTCGAGTGTCGCCATCGCGGGGCTTTTCGCAGACTCCGGGCAGTCGACCGAGACCTTGCGGTAGGGTCGTTCGGTGACGGGGTCGCGCAGGGCCTCGAGCGATCCGGCCTCGAGGGTGAGCGCGCCGACGACGGCCGCGCTGGTGACGCCGTCGATCCAGCCACCAGAGGCGGTGTGGATGTGTTTCCAGGGTTCGGCGGCGAAGACGACCTCGGTGTCCGCTGCGGTGTCATCTCCGGCCGCTGCTGCCTCGACCCGGGCGATTCCCTCGTGGAGCGATCCCAGCCGAACTCGCTCGACGCGGCCGCCGGCTTCTCGAACGCACTCGTCGATTCTGGCGGAGGCGTTGGGCGTCGTGACGACGACTGGGTCGTCCGCACCACTCGTTTCGGCGTAGTGGGCGGCGACGACCGCCAGGACCGTGTCCTCGTGGACGACTTCGCCGTCGCCGTTCAGGACGACGAGCCGGTCGGCATCTCCGTCGTGGGCGAGCCCCAGGTGGAACGAGCCCTCGGCCAGGAACGCCGAAAAGTCCGTCAGCGTCGCCGCGGTAGGCTTGCTCTCCCGGGCGGGGAAGTGACCGTCGACCGTCGCGTTGATCGCTACCACGTCTGCGCCGAGGACGTCGAGTACCTGCGGAGTCGCCAGCGCGCCGACGCCGTTGCCGCAGTCGACGGCGACCGACAGTCCCGCGAGTGGGCGGTCGTCCTCGTCGGGAAACCGCTCCTGGACATAGTTCACCACAGCCTGCCGGTACTGCTCGAGGACGTCGCCGCGTCGCGGTTTTCCCCACTCGTCCCACGGGGCGAGGTCGGGCGTTTCGACGACCGATTCGATCGCCTTCTCGGCCTCGCGGTCGTACTCGACGCCGTCGACGAACAGTTTGATCCCGTTGTCGGCGGGCGGGTTGTGACTCGCGGTGACCATGACGCCGCGACGCCCCTGCGAGGCGAACGCGAGCGCGGGCGTCGGCACCTGGCCGACGCGTTCGACGTTCGATCCGGCGCTCTCGAGGCCGGCCTCGAGCGCTGCGGCCAGCGCGGGACCGGTCTCTCGGCCGTCCCGACCGACGACGAAGGAGTCACCTGGCGAGCCAGCGGCCTGGCCGACGGCGAGCGCGAGCGACGGCGTCACCGTGTCGGCGACGGGGCCGCGAATACCTGCGGTTCCAAAGAGGGTCATGCGGGTGTGTTGCTCGAGGAGGTACTTAGCGACACCGTCTCGGGGCGTTTCGTTGGCCGGCGTCGACAGCGCTACAAACCCGGGAGCCAGCACCCTCTCCCGGTCGGCGCGACTGCAGGCACCACGAATTTTGACGTCACCGATGGACTCTCACGTAATCCGACGAAAGTTCGTCAGCCACCGAACGCTGGCAGGGAATGACCGTCCGAATCGTCCAGTGCGACCAGAACGTCCAGTGCGACCAGAACGTCCAGTCGATTGATCGGGAACCGATCGTCGGCGAGATTGGCACCGTCATCGGCGACGACCTGAACGGGCTGAGGTCGAGGTGAAAAATGTGGTCGTCTGGCACGTCCTGGAGTTCGTCCCTGACGCGTAACTAGCGACCGCGCACTATCCCCTCGGCTGCGTAACTGCTTCCTGGCGAGACACAACGCAGGCCCCGGTAGAAAATCTCCTCGTAGTATCGAGTGTCTGCGTTTATCGAGACTCTCTACTTGTAGTCTGGCGCCCTGTTTAAAGGCATGAGTAGGGGGCAAAGGGGGAGATGGCGATGGTCGAACGTCCCTGTCCCGGAATCGCACGTTGCCGGGCTACTCGTAGGGACGGTCGTCCACGTACTGAAGCCGTTGCGGTTGCTCGGGAACCAGCGACTCGCGCGGTCCGCAGGCTGGGGATTGACCGGGATTGGCCTGCTGATCATCGGGTGGGCGGTACGAACGGTTGGCGGGTCGGAACTGGGCGGTGAGAGGCCCGCGGTGCTCGTGACGACCGGACCGTACGCGTTCAGTCGCAACCCGATGTACGTCGGGTGGACGGCGTTGTATCTGGGGATCGCATTGCTTCTGAACACCGCGTGGCTGCTCGTCGTACTCCCAGTCGTGCTGTCTACCGTTCACCTGGTCGTCCGACGCGAGGAACGTTCGCTGGAACGTGAATTCGAAGACGCGTATCGCGCCTACCGGCGCGACGTTCGTCGATATCTCTAGACGAGGAACGCGTCGTCGATACAACCACCCGCTATCGGCTGGCTAAATGTTTCTCTAGCCGCCTGAGCGGACGGAGGAACTGAACGCGTGCTCGATGGCAGTGTTCCCCGTCCTGATCCAGTCGATATCATCGAACCACCTCCTGCCTGCCGGTCTCAACGTCCGCGAGTTGGACCCGGGAATCGCCAGATCGCACCAGGGCGACACCGAACCAGAGGGTCCACAGGCTCATGACGATCGTGGACACCACCCAGACGAGACCGCCCAGGGCGATTCCGAGCAGCAGTCCCAGAACGACGAACCCCACGAAGGCCGCGACCCCCGCAACGGCACCAATCCACGATGCCCAAACGGACGTCACTGATTGGGCACTCCGGGCTTCGTTGCCGGCGATCACGGCGATAGCCGCTGCCAGGAAGCCGAATCCGATGGCTTTTCCTTCGGCGAAGAGCTGCCACGCCTCGAACGTCGCTGTGTCGCCGGCCACCGCGGCCTGGGTGATCACGGTGGCCTCTGCCACGGCGGTCGTCGTGACCCATAGTGAGCCTACGACCAGTACGGCCCACGCAGTCGTCGTCCACCAGTTCTGGGTGAGGCGCGATCGGGCCGTCAGCGTGATCAGCCCTGCCACTACGAAGAGGGTGAGGGCCATTGCAGCCGCCCAGTGGGCTGCCACCCACAGAGCGGGCCCGTCGGCGATGGTCGCCATAAACTCACCCATGTCAGGGGAGGGCGGCGGATGGAGGACGAGGCTCACGACGAAGAGAAGGGACCCGATCGCAAGCCACGCTCCTGCCACTCTCGTACTCGTGTCTGTAACCCCTCGGCTGGCTATCTCTTCATTCGTTCCTGTATTTCGATCTGATTCACTCATGGTGCCTCGCTTCGTGCTACGCGCCGCGAAGACCTGTAGCTATCTCGTGAAATATTTCACCGCGTGAAAGTCGATTTCAGCTCGTGTGGTCGGATGCGGGGCCCCCTCCGAATCACGCGAAGCGACGCTCGAGTTCGCTGAGCGTCTCCGTGATCTCCGTCTCGAGAAACGTCGCCATCTCGCGGGTGCCCTCGTCGATGCCGCGCTGGGTGGACAGGGAGTCGAGGTGGGACGCCGCCACGAACGCACAGTAGGCTGGCGCTCGTGCCTCGAACCCGTTCGAGAGGGGGCGCACCGACTCGTATCCGTCCCGGAAGACGGCTTCCGCGTCCTCGGCCCCCTTCCACTGGGGGCCGTGAAATAGCGGAATCGCCGCCCGCCAGTAGTCCCACTCCCCGTCGCCGACCAGCGCGTGTTCGAAGTCGATGACGCACGACGGATCGGCGCCGCGAACGGAGACGTGTTCGGGGGTGAACCAGCCGTGGAGCAATGACGACTGTCGGCGGTCAGCATCGTCGAACCGCGACGCGTGACGCGCGAGGAACGCTCGAGCGTCGGCGACCACGCCCACGTACTCGGTGTTCGAGAGTGCGTCTTCGTACACCCCGAGGAGGTCGTCGAGCGCGTCGCTCCAGGTGGCGTCTGCCGGGGAATCAACCTCGAGACCGACGTTCGGGTCGGCCGGGTCGCCGTCGGTCGTCAGAAGCCCGGGGCGGTCGAACGTCGCCTCCTCGTGGAGTCGCGCGAGGGATCGACCGGCGACACGGAGCCACTCCCGCTCGAGTCGACGCGTCGCTGGGGGATCCTCGGGAGCGTCGTCCCGGTAGGCGGCGACGAATCCACCGGCTCCGACGGCGATAACCTTCGGAACGGGGACGTCGGTTTCCCGGCTCACGTACCGGAGCACGCGACCCTCGACCGCAGCGTTCGCGCGGGGGCCGCGATCGACTTTCACCACCGCTCGCCGGCCGTCGACGCTGACTTCGTAGACGACGTGGGGTGCGACGGCGTGAATCTCGTCGAGCACCTGGTAGTCCGTCGCAGTCGACTCGAGCAGGTCGCGTCCGTGCTGCGGGAGTTCCATCTGTGGTACTTCCTCGTTTCCGTACGGAAGAAGGGCTGACGGTACCGTTCACTGTTTCCGCAAGACCTATGGATATTTACGTGGTATTCGGGAACGAGCAATTAGCTCTCCTCGCTCCCGTAACGTCTTGTTCCCGTATTTGGTCTCGGTTTTCGTCCCGCAACTCGAGTGACGACCGGGTCGCTACCGATCCAGATACGCCACCGCCTCCTCGTCGCTCACCTGATCGAACCGGCGGTAGAACTGACCGACCGCGCGAAAGCTTGCCGGTGTCTGGAGTGCGACGACCGCGTCGGCTTCGTCTTCGAGCCTGGAAATCGAATCCGGCGAGCCGACGGGAACGGCGAGGGTGACGTGGGCTGCACCCGCCTCGCGTACCTGGCGCAGGCAGGCGATGGCCGTCGCCCCCGTCGCTACCCCGTCGTCGACCACGACGACGCGCGATCCCTCGAGGTCAGGGAGCGTTCCCGCCTCGCCCTCGTCGCGATAGCGTGCCGCCTTCTTCGCCGCGTTTTCGGCTTCCCGCTCGCGCACGTCCTCGAGGTAATCGCGGGAGACCGAGAGGTACTCGACGAGCGAGTCGTTGAGCCAGACTGCGCCGTCGCTCGCGACGGCTCCGATGGCGAGTTCGGGGTTCGACGGCGCGCCCATCTTTCGCGCGACGACGACGTCGAGGTCGGCCTCGAGCGCGTCGGCTACCGGCCGAGCGATGGGAAGGGCTCCACGCGGAATGCCGAGGACGACGTCGGCCTCGATACCCCGTCGCTCGAGTGCGGTGGCGAGCTGGTTTCCGGCGTCGGCTCTGTCCGCGAACATGGATACAGGTACGGGCTCGAGGGACTTTGTTATTCGCGGCGGAGCGCCTCGATCGGATCGACCCTGGCCGCCCGCCAGGCGGGGTAGAGCCCGGACAGCACGCCGACGCCGACGCCGACCGCGACCGCGATGGCGATCCACTCGAGCGGGTACACCATCGGCCACCCGAGCGCCGAGACGGCCAGGTAGCCGACCCCGACGCCGAGGGCGACGCCAAAGACCGCGCCGACGGCGCCGAGAATCACCGACTCGACGAGGAACAGTTGAACGATGTCGCGCTTTCGGGCACCGACCGCCTTCATGATCCCAATCTCACGGGTTCGTTCGGTTACGCTGACGATCATGATGTTGGCGATGCCGATCGAGCCGACGACCAGCGAGATGGCGGCGATGCCGCCGATGAAGACCGTGAGCTGGTCGATGATGCCGGTCACCTGATCGATCGCGTCCTGGATCGTCTGCACCTCGATCCGGTCGCCGTCGTTCTTGAGTTCTCGTGCGTCCGAGTCGCTCTCGAAGTACTCGACGACGTCGTCCTGGACCGGGTCGACGGTCTCGAGCCCGCTCGCCCGAACCTCGAGAGTCGGATAGGCCCGCTCTGTCGTTCCGCGGGGCGTCTCGACTGTGACGTTGTAGTGGGACTCGAGGGGCAGGTAGACTGCCGGCTGAACGGGTTGTCCCGTGAGATCCTCGTCGACGACGCCAACGACGGTGACGGTGGTCCGCGAGCCGTCCTCGAGTGCGACCGTCAGTTCGTCACCGGTCGTCACGTTCTCCTCGAACAGTTGCGCGGCACCGGTGTTGACGACGGCCTCGTCGCCCCCTGTGAAGGTTTTGCCCTCGGTGAGCGTGTACAGGTCGTCGTCCTCGAATCGCTCCCCGCTGGTCGCGATGGCCGTGAAACCGCCGGTGACGCGGTCGTCCCCGCGGGTTAGCTGGACGGCCGAAAGGTCCCCGAGCGGCGCGACGTAGGCGATGTCGTCCATGGACTCGATGGTCTCGATGTCGGTTTCGGTGTAGATCGGTGAGTCGACGATCATGATGCCGGTGCCTGCCTCCGGCGAGGTCTGGGTCTGGACCTGCATGACCGGCGCATTCTCCTCGCCGACGTCCCCGAGGATGTCGTCGGTGAACGCACCCCCGAGGATCATGAACGTGATGACCGAGGCGATGCCGATGATGACGCCGAGAGTGGTCAGCGTCGAGCGAAGTTTGTGCCCGGCTATCGACCGCCAACTGATGCGGAAGCTCTCACGGAGGTTCATCGATCTCCCTCCTCGTCATCGGTGCCGGACCGCTGGCCATCGAGGTCCTCGACCTCGTCGATTCGGCCGTCGACGAGGTGGACGATCCTGTCGGCGTGCTCGGCGACCGATCGTTCGTGGGTCACCATGAGTATTGTCCGGCCGGCCTCGTGGAGGTCGCGAAAGAGGGCCATGATCTCGGTCCCCGTCTCGGTGTCGAGGTTCCCGGTCGGTTCGTCCGCGAGGACGAGCGAGGGTTCGTTCGCGAGCGCGCGGGCGATGGCGACCCGCTGGCGCTGGCCCCCCGATAACTCGTTCGGCGCGTGATCGAGCCGATCACCGAGGCCGACCCGCTCGAGCAGCGAGCGCGCACGGTCCCGCCGGGTCTCGTCGATAGCGTCGTGAAACACCATCGGGAGGGTGACGTTCTCGGCGGCGGTCAGCCGGGGCATGAGGTTGAACGTCTGGAAGACGAACCCGATCTCGGTGCCTCGAAGTCGTGCGCGCTCGGTTCCGGCGAGGTCCGCGACGGACGTCCCGTCGATTTCGACGGTCCCCTCGTCCGGCGTGTCCAGGCAACCGAGGAGGTTCATCAGCGTACTCTTCCCCGACCCGCTCGGGCCCATGACGGCCGTGAACGACCCCCGGGGGAGCGTGAGGGAGACGCCGTCGAGGGCGTGGACGGGTTCGCCCAGATGGTACGTCCGACGTACGTCGGTCGCGGCGACGACCGGACCGGAGTCCTGGTCGACGGGCGTTTCGGGTGTCGACATGCCTGTGGTTTGTCATCTACGACGTATTATACTATTGATCTGTCTCCGCAGAACCAGAGGGGCCCCCGCCTCGTTCGAACCGCGTCGCGTCGGGGATGCTCGCCGAATCGCCGAACCGGATTACTGATCCCGAGCGTTGTACACGACGTCGACCTCGGCGTCGCCGAGCAGCGTGAAGTCCTCGAGGTCGCCGTCGAACCAGTAGGCGTCGAGCCAGTTACTGACAGCGCCGCGAACAGTACTATCCTCGAGCAGGTCGCCCTCGTCGATGGAGGCGTTTCGATAGTCGGCCTTGCGGATGCGACCGTCCACCTGGAGGGAGTACGTCGACGGCCCGTCGGCGTTCGTCCCGTCGACGACGAACACGTGCGGGAGGAGTTCGTCGTCGCCCGTCTCGTCGGGATCGACCGCATCGTCGTTGAGCCGAACCGCCGCCACTCCGTCGGTGAAGGTCACGTCGGTGACTGCGCCGGAGAACTGGTAGCGCTGGCTGCCGTCCAGGATCGAACTCTGGACGGCCGTCCCCGAGCGGACCGTTACCTCGTCGTCGTCGCCCTCGTACGCGATCGTTCCCTCGACCGTGACCTCGTAACTCGCCGGTTCGCCGGTACCCTCGATCTCGAGGACGTTCGGCAGGTCCTCGCCGTACTCGCCTGGATCGACGTCCTCACCGTTGAGGGAAACGGTACCGGGACCGTCGACGGTCAGTTGCTCGAGGTCGCCGTCGAAGCGGAACGCGTCCTTCCAGTTGGCGACAGTTCCGTGGACGTGGCCGTCTTCAATTGTGTCGGTATCGTCGATCGTCGCCCCTTCGTAATTCGAAGGGACGATCTCGCCGTCGACGACGAACTCGTAGCGGGTGACGTCCGCGTCCGTGCCCTCGACGAGGAGTACGTTCTCGAGACGGTCGTCGAACTCGCTGGGATCGATCTCGACGCCGTTGACGCGAACGGCAGCGTCGCCGTCGAGTCGGAGAGTTTCGAGTTCGCCGTCGAAGCGGTAGGCGTCGAGGTAGTTCGCGACGACGCCCTCGGCGCTCGACCCGTCGACCGTCGATTCCTCGTCGATCGTCGCCCCTTCGTCCGTGGACGATTCCAGGTCGCCGGTCACGGTGAACGCGTAGTCAGTCGTCGCCGTGGACGCGTCGCGCCCGTCGAAGACGATGACGTTGGGGAGGTCTGCCGACTCCGCCGAGTCGCGCCGGTCGGTTGCGGATTCGATACGGCTCTCACTGCCGCTTGCGTTTCCCGAAGCCGCCTCCTCTGCGCTGGTCGGACAGCCCTCGGGAACGACGTCCTCGGGCGAGGTGCCGTTGCCCGACTCGAGGTCGATCGCGCCGCTCGCACGCCTGAAGCCGCTGTTGTAGCCGGTGTCGTACTGGGTATTCACCATCTGAACGGTGGAAGAACCGCCGTTGGCGCCGACGACGACCGAGTAGTGACGGCCGTTCATCGCGAGGTTGCAGTCCTGGACGGTGACTTCGCCAGGTGCCCAGGCCCAGATGCCGCGACCGTCCTTGTGCGCGCTCGTGTTCACGGCCGTGCAGTTCGTGACCGATCCCTCGCCGAGTCGGAAGTGTGAGACCCAGGAGTCTCGGGAGTAACAGTTCGAGATGTCGACCGTCCCGCCGGCGCCGTTGTACCCTGGCGCGGAGCAGTAAAACGAGTTGTCGCCCATCTCGGAGATGTTCACGCGGTCGATCTCGATGTGGCCATTGTGCTGGGGGGCGACCCACAGGCCGACACCGTGGCGGTGGCCGTCCGTGGCGCCGTCGCCCAGGTAGACGTTCTCGATTCTGGAGGTGCCACCCTGGCGATCGGAGACGCCGAAGACGGCGTTCTCGCTCGTGACACGACCCTCGATCCCGACGTTTCGGATCGTCCAGTTCGTGCCGTGGGCGGCGATGGTCACCGTTGCCCCGTCGGCAGTGACGTCGACGAGTGTATTCTCGAGCGTCTCGTTCGACTCGACGCGAATTACCTCCCGCTGTCCCGCAGGGACGGTGATCACGTCGTAGTCGGCCGCTGCGGCGTTACCGGTTGCGGCGGCGAGTGCCGGACCCGCCACCGCGCTCGCGGACGCGAGCTTGAGATAGCTTCGTCGATCGAGTAACGTGGTATTACCGTCTCGCGAGACCTTCCCGTCGTGTCCCGCAGCCGAATCGTCGTTCCGTACCGAAGAGTCGCGTGCCATGCATTCGGGTAATGCGAGGATACTGGTTTAAATCTTCCGTAGATAGAATCGATTGAATTTACAGAGAATAACAGGGATCGGAACATACCTCTCCGAAAGTAAGATAGAACCATCACAATAATTAATACGAACATCGACGCAACGGACGGCAGTAATTGCGTCTTACCGTCCGAAAGCCGTACTGACGGCCAAAAGAGCCGATTGCCTAGCTATCGTGACCGTCGCCCACCGGTGAACGAGCGAACGATGCCTCGAGCGTAATCCTGGGTTACGACGGATCGTTCCAGTGATCTATTGCGCGTGGAGATACTTTTGGCGCGTACGGGCGAGTTCCGCGTCGCTCGAAGGGGACACTGGAGCGGGAAGTGAGTCGTCGAAGCGGTGCTCGAGGTAAAGTGCTGGAGCAATGCTCGAGGTAGGTGCTCGAGCAGCGCTCGGATAAGCGCTGGAGTGGCGGTTGTCGTCGAAGACGTTGAAACGCAAAAGAAGGGCCGTGGCGGCGACGATGTGGAGGGCCGCTACGTCGCCAAAACAGGGCGACTCAGTTCCCGCTCGCCGCGTCCTCGGCCGTCTTGGGGACGCCATCGGGGATCGTCGGCTCGGGGTCGTTCCCCACGTCGCCCCCCAGGTCGACGCTCGAACCGGCGGTCTCGTTGACGCCGCCGTGGAAGTCCGTACTGTAGTCGGTGTCGGTCACCGTCACCGACGTCCCGCTGCCGTTCGCTCCCGCATCGATGGCGTAGTTGTGGCCGTTGAGTTCGAGCTGGCAGTTGTCGATCTCACACTCGCCCGGCGCCCACACCCAGATGCCGCGGCCGCCGTAGCCGTCGCGCTCGACGTGGACGCTCGAGTTTGTGACGGCGCTGCCCGCCGACCCGATTCGGAAGTTCGCCACGTAGTTGTTCGCGGCGTAGCACTCGTCGATGTGGATCGTGCCGCCACCCTTGCCGGCCGGTGCGGAGGCGTAGATGCCGTTGTCCGGGAAGTTCTGGACGTTGACGTTCTTGAAATCGATGTGGCCGTTGTGCTCAGGAGACACCCAGAAGGCGGTCTCGTCGGTGGCTTCCGAGCCGTGAATCGCGCCGTCGGCGACGTACACGTTTTCGATGGTCGAGGTATTGCCACCCTGGTCGGAAATCCCGAAGGCTGCGTCGGGGCTTCCGACGTCGAACTCACCCTCGATACCGACGTTGCGGATCGTCCAGTCGGTCGCGTGGGCCGCGATAGTCACGCGCGCCCCCTCGGCCGTACAGTCGAACAGGACGTTCTCGAGCGTCTCGCCATCTCCGACGTTGACCTGGTGGTCCTCGCCAGGGTCGAGGGTCACCGTTTCGTAGTCGCTCTCCGCCGCCGCGGCGTCAGCAACGCCACCGAAGACGCCCGCCGCGACGGCGGCCGTCGCGACCGATCGAACGTAGGAACGTCGGCTTACCAGCGAGTTTCGAAGGGTAGTCGAAGATTCAACGTCGGTAGTGGGGGACTTCTGCGCCATGCACTTGCGTAACCCTGCCTTTCGCACATAAACTTTTTCTTATCACACTCATTAAATTTACGTAGTTTAATTCGAACTGTTGCATTCATTCACGTATTTTTGAACGATTATTCGTGGTTCGAAGAGTTTCATAGGCAACCGGCCATGGGACAGGCACGCGAATAATGGCTCGTTACCGCCGATTTCGACCACGTGCGTCGACGATAGCGTCTCGATACCGCCGCTTCCCGTCCGAACCGTTCGTACGTACTCGAGAATTACCCGGTGAAACAGTTCGGGATTTTCGATTTTGGCGCTTCCCTCCGTCGGTGACCAGCCGACGAACCATCTCATACTCGCCTCAGACCAACTCACTCTCGCCTCGTACCACCTCACACTCGCCTCGACATCGCCTCGCGCACACGAACAAGAACAACAATCACTAAACCGCCGACCCTCCTCCGTAGACGTATGCGAGCCGAGCCGCAGTCGTTCGACCGGGTGCTCTCCTCTATGTGCACTGAGCCACACCCGGTCGCTCGCGAGGCTGCCGTCCGCTTTCTCGCGACCAATCCCGGCGACCCCGGCACCTATCCGCAGGTTTCGGAACTCGAGCGCGAGGCCGTCTCCCGCCTCGGCGACGTCGCCGGACTCGCCAACGCGTCGGGATACATCGCCAGCGGCGGAACCGAGGCGAACCTCCAGGCCGTTAGAATCGCTCGAGAGCGCGCCGACGGTGACCGTCCGAACGTCGTGATGTCCGAGTCCGCCCACTTCAGTTTCCGGAAAGCCGCAAACGTGCTCGAGGTCGACCTCCGCGTCGTCCCGACCGACGACGACCACCGGGCCGACCTCGAGGCCGTTCGCCAGGCCGTCGACGAAGAGACTGCCCTGGTTGTCGGCGTCGCCGGGTCGACGGAGTACGGGCGCGTCGATCCCATCCCGGAACTCGGCGTGATCGCCCGGACAGTCGACGCACTCTTCCACGTCGACGCCGCGTGGGGCGGTTTCGTCCTTCCCTTCACGGACTACAAGTGGAACTTCGCGCACGCGAGCGCCGACACGATGACCATCGACCCGCACAAAATGGGCCAGGCGGCCGTCCCCGCAGGCGGCCTCCTCGTCCAGGACGAGACTCTGCTCGACGAACTCGCCGTCGACACGCCCTACCTGGAGACGACCTCGCAGGCGACGCTCACCGGCACGCGGTCGGGGGCCGGCGTCGCCAGTACGGTCGCCACCCTCGAGGAACTGTGGCCTGGCGGGTACGCCGCCCAGTACGAGCGTTCGCAGGCGAACGCCGAGTGGCTGGCCGACGAACTCGAGGCGCTCGGCTACGACGTCGTCGAACCGACGCTCCCGCTCGTCGCGGCAGACGTTTCGACGCCGACGTTCGACGCGCTTCGCGAGGCAGGCTGGCGAATTTCTCGGACCGGGTCGGGCGAACTTCGTGTGGTGTGTATGCCTCACGTCACGCGCAAGATGCTCGAGGCGTTCCTCGCGGACCTGGCCGAACTGACGTCGCAGGCGACGGTACCAGTCTCGAGTTCCGACTGAGCCGGATCGGTTCGACTGCGCGCTCGGCACACTCGTGACGGAATCGGTCGCACAGGTGGCGAGCCGACTCAAACTCCTTTTCCCCGGACAAACCACAGGTCAGCTGGCTCGGGGGTGGTGCACTCCGGAGAGAACGGATGGCAGACCGACCGACCGTTTCGCCGCGACCGCGGGCAGTTAAGCGCCGACGGCTCGTTCGTGAAGGTAATGCTCCAGGTCGACGAGAGCGTTCGGCAAGTCTGGCGACGAGCGCTGCGCCTGGGCTGGCCCGTCGCCGTTCAGCAGACGCTGACGACCCTGATGCGAACCGTCGACGTCATCGTCACCGGCCTGTTTTCGCCCGCGGCGGTGGCCGCGGTCGGCCTCGCGGACCTCTACGGGCAACTGCCGCTCCGAATAGGACTCGGCCTCGGAACCGGCGCCATCGCGCTCTCGAGCCAGGACACGGGGCGCGGCGCGGAACGAACGCGCGACCGGGCGATCACCCAGGCGCTGCTCATCGGTGTCCTCTGTGGCGTTCCGCTCGCCGTCGTCGGACTGGTCGCCAGTCACTGGCTCATCGCCGTGCTCGGGGCGGAGTCGGCGGTCGTCCGTCTCGGCGGGCTCTACCTGGCGATTGTCTTCGCTGCCGCGCCGATGCGCATCGTCGGACTCGTCGGGGCGAACGCGTTACAGGGCGCGGGCGACACGCGGACGCCGATGGTCGTCAACGGCGGGGCGAACGGCCTCAACGTCGTATTGACGATCGCGCTCGGACTCGGCGTCTGGATCGCCCCCGACATGGGAATCGTCGGCGTGGCCGTCGCCACGGCGGCCAGTCGAACCGTCGAGGCCGGCGCAGTCGTCGCAGCCATCGCGAGTCCCTGGACGCCGGTTTCGCTCGCTCGACCGCGGGACCTCACCATCACCCGCCAGCTCCTAGCCGTCAGCCTGCCGAACGTCGCCGAGGGGATGAGCACCTCGCTCGCGAATTTCCCGTTCAATGCCCTGATCCTCCTGTTTGGCACCGAGGCAAACGCGGCCTACCACATCGGTCGTCGCATCTACCAACAATTTACGGGTCCACTCTATCGCTCGATTTCGACCGTCTCGAGCATCATCGTCGGGCAGACGCTCGGCGAGGGCAAGCCGACAGCGGCGCGCCACGCCGCCCGATCGATTCTGGCTCTCGGAATCGTGACCCTCGGAATTTCGGGCATTCTGCTGTTCGCGGCTGCGCGCCCACTCGTGTGGGTGTTCACGCGCGACCCGGTGACCGCGAGTTACGCCGTCGAATTCACGCGCGTGTTCGCCGTCTCGATGCTGTTCTTTGGGATCTTCTTCCCCATCGCTGGCTCTCTGCGCGGGGCCGGCGACACGCGGACGCCGTTCTACGCCCGCCTCAGCGGCACGGTCGTGTTCATGCTCGGCGGGTCGTACCTGCTCGGGGTCACCCTCGAGTACGGGCTCCCCGGCATCTACGTCGGCATCGTGCTGTCCTACGTCTGCTGGGCAGCGGTGACCCTGGCCGGGTTCCACTGGGGCAACTGGACCGGACTCGCCGCCTCGATGATGGTCGAACGGACCGAGACGTGCGGCGGCAGCGACGACTGAGTGGAGAAAACCGAACGGCTGATCGGCGGCGTCTCGAGCCAGGACTCACGTACGAACCGGACTCCGGAAAAAACGACGTCGCTCCGATCGTCAGAAGAAGGTTCCCTGAAGGAACTCGACGTACTCCTGGATCGCGAGCGCCACCGTGATGAGGAGGACGATTGGCACGACGTACCGGACGACGTTGATCCAGTACGTGTCGAACCCGTCGTTGCCGCCCCGTCCCTGGCCGAGTTCTTCGAGGGCGTCGGGGGCGTACACCCAGCCGATGAACAGCGAGAGCACGAGCCCGCCGGCGATCAGCAGGATGTTGTTCGCGAACAGGTCGTACGCGTCGAGGTAGTTCAGGTCCATCGCCGTTGGCAGGCCGATGACGAAGATGATCGCCGCCAGCCCCAGCGTCGCCGGGAGGCGTGCGACGTCGAAGGTATCTACCACGAACGAGACCACCATTTCGAGAATGCTGAACGCGCTGGTGAGCGCGGCGACCGCCAGCATGATGAAGAAGACGCCGCCCACGAGATGTCCCATTGGCATGGTCTCGAACGCGGCCGCGAGACTGATGAAGACGGCGCCAGCCCCGCCGCCCCCCTGCTCGAGGTCGACGCCCTGTGAAGCCAGGAAGGGGAATGTCACCAATCCTGCCAGGATCGCGATGGACGTGTCGATGGCGACGATGATGAGCGAGTCGTTGAGCAGATTTCGATCTTCGCCGAGATAGGAGGCGTAGGTAATCATCACGCCCATCCCGAGTGACAGCGTGAAGAACGCCTGCCCGGCCGCGGCGGGCAGGATGTCGATGGCGTTGGTGGCGAATGCGTCGACGTCCGGGGAGAGGTAGAACTCGTATCCTGCGCCGGTGTCGGGCAGCGTGGCGGCGTAGACCGCGAGGATCACGAGGAGCACGATGACGCTCGGCACCATTAGCTTGGCCGCCCGCTCGAGGCCGTCTCGAACCCCGAGAGAGACGATGCCGGCGACGAGCGCCATGAATATGGCGTGGTAGACGATGGCGTTCGTACCGGAGGCCGTTTCGAAGAAGAACGCCTGCGTGTCACCGGTGTACCCGCCCGAAAAGCTAGCTACGATGTACTGGAGCACCCACCCGCCGACGACGCTGTAGTACGAGAGGATGATGAACCCCGCTACCGCGCCGATGGCTCCCGCGAACTTCCAGGACGGGTGGCCGAGGCGTCTGAACGCACCGACCGGGTTCCGTTCGGATCGTCGCCCGATGACGAACTCGACGAGCATCACGGGGAGGCCGATGAGCGCGACGAGAGCGAGGTAAACGACGACGAACACGGCCCCGCCCGATTCTCCGGCCAGGAAGGGGAATCGCCAGATGTTTCCAAGTCCCACTGCACTGCCGACAGCGGCGAGGATGAAACCCGCCCGCGTTGCCCAGGTATCACGTACCATGGGTGTGCGTTTCCAGGTAATTGATTAAATACCTATTGAACTGCCATCGGCGCAGTCTGTTGATATACTATCTATTGAATTTTGATATGAACGGATATTGATTGGTGCGGGCGCCGATCACCGACGACAACGCCGCCGGTCGTCGCGGAGTCGTCGCGGAGTCGTCGCGGGGTCGTCGCGGAGTCGTCGCGGGGTTGTTGCGGGGCCGCCGCGGAATCGTCCCTCGAGCGGACCCGATCCTCAGAGGACTCGAGACCGGGCCGACACGGGTCGCGGGTACTGCCTCGACGACTGCTCGAGTCGGCAGGAATTGCCCACTTCGCGCGGCGAAAACCGGCGGGTTTTACGCCCGCGGGCGAGTGGTGACGAGTATGAGCCACGACGACTTCCCGACGGACCGCCCCGCGGTGGTGACCTGCGGGTTGCCCTACGCCAACGGCGACCTGCACATCGGCCACCTCCGTGGGTACATCGGCGCCGACGCGTTCAACCGCGCTCTCGAGACGCTGGGCCAGGAGACGGCCTACGTCAGCGGGTCGGATATGCACGGCACGCCGATCGCCGTCACCGCCGAAAAGGAGGGCGTCGACCCAGAGGAGTTCGCCCTGCGATTTCACGAACGGTACCTGGAGACGTTCCCGAAGTTCGACGTCGACTTCGACAACTACGGCCACACCCACGACGAGACGAACGTCGAACTCACCCAGGAGATCGTTCGCACGTTAGACGAGGAAGGCTACGTCTACGAAGACGAGGTGCTCGTCGCCTACGACCCGAAAGCCGACGACTACCTGCCCGATCGCTACGTCGAGGGCACCTGCCCCTACTGCGGCGCGAAGGCCCGCGGCGACGAGTGCGACGAGGGCTGTCAGCGCCACCTCGAGCCGGGCGAGATCGAGAACCCGACGAGCGTCCGCACGGGGAACCCGGCGGAGTACCGCGAGCGCACCCACAAGTTCTTCCGTGTCTCGGAGTTCGCCGACTACCTGACGGAGTTCCTGGACGGCCTCGAGGGCACCGACAACGCCCGCAACCAGCCTCGCCAGTGGATCGAGGAGGGGCTCCAGGACTGGTGTCTCACCCGTGACATGGAGTGGGGGATCGACTATCCGGAGACGGATACCGAAAACGGTGACGGCGACGGCGACGGCGACGTCGAGGACATCGTCCTCTACGTCTGGGTCGACGCACCGATCGAGTACATCTCGAGTACGAAGCAGTACACGGAACGCGTCGGGAGCGACGAGTACGACTGGGAGCGCGTGTGGAAAGACGACGGGGAGATCGTCCACGTCATCGGTCGAGACATCATCCAGCACCACACCGTCTTCTGGCCGGCGATGCTCGAGGGGTCCGGCTACAACGCCCCGCGAGCGGTGGCCGCGACGGGCTTCATCACCATCGACGGCAAGGGACTCTCGACCAGCCGGAACCGTGCGATCTGGGCCAGGGAGTACCTCGAGGAGGGCTTTCACCCCGACCTCCTGCGGTACTACCTGACGACGACCGGCGGGCTCCAGCAGGACATCGACTTCACCTGGACGGCCTTCCAGGAGAAGGTCAACGGCGAGCTCGTGGGTACCATCGGCAACTTCTGGTACCGCTCGCTGCTATTCGCCCAGCGAAATTTCGAGGGGACGCCCGAGGCAGACGTATCCGGGGAAGTCGAAGAGCGCATCGAGGGCGCCATCGGCGAGCTCCGCGAGGCGGTCAACGACTACTCCCTCCGCAACGTCGGCCTCGCGGCGACCCGACTCGCCCAGTTCGGCAACGAGTACATCCAGCGCAACGAGCCCTGGAAGCTCGAGGACGGCGACCCCGAGCAGGCTCAGGTCATCCGCGACTGCGTCCAGATCGCGAAGGCCGTCGGCGTCCTGCTCGAACCGATCGCCCCCGGCAAGGCTCAGGCGCTCTGGGAACAACTCGGCGAGGACGGCGCCGTCGCGGACGCCCACCTCGAGGACGCCCTCGAGGCGCCGCCGCGGACCTTCGGGGAACCCAGCGAACTCTTCGAGAAGATCGAGGACGAGCGCGTCGACGAACTCGAGACGACGCTCGAGGAGAAGATTGCGGCGGCTGCTGAAGACCCGGATGCGGACGAAGGTGAGGAATCCACAACCGAAAGTGACGTGGCGAGTGAGGGTGACAACGGTGATATGAGCGACGCAGACGCCACGGAAGCGGACGCAAACGCTGACACCGACGACCTCGAACCCCTGCTCGAGGATCGAATCGGCTTCGAGGACTTCCAGGACCTGGACATCCGCGTCGGCCGGATCGAGGCCGCTGAGGGTATCGAGGGCGCCGACGACCTGGCTCGCCTCGAGGTCGACATCGGCTTCGAGACCCGCCAGATCGTCGCCGGGATCAAGCGACTCCACGACCTCGAGTCGCTGCCGGGGACGAAGTGCGTCCTGCTGGCGAACATGGAACCCGCCGAACTGTTCGGCGTCGAGTCGAACGGTATGATCCTCGCGGCTGGCGAGGAGGCGGACCTGCTGACGACCCACGGCGACGCCACACTCGGCGAGAAGATCCGGTAGGTTCACTGCCTCGAGGGGAACCGACCCGACCTGAGCGTTCGTATTTTTGCAGGATACAGGAAGTGCGGAGTGCTGACGACAGAATCGGGCGCTTGCTGAACCAGCTCACCTGCTCGAGACCAGAATCGGGTGGGCGTACTCGAGTAACGAGGCGGTTATACCGTCTCGACGTTTACCCTCCGCAATGAGTGCGAAGGAAGCCGGGACGGAAGAGCCAATTACGATCCTGCTGGTCGAACCGAACCCGGGCGATACGCGACTCTTCACAGAATCGTTGCACGAGGCGAAACTCGCGAACCGTCTGTACACAGTGACCAACGGCGAAGACGCGCTCGATTTCCTCTATCAGCGGGGGGAGTACGAATCGAACTCCTGCCCGGACCTCATCTTGCTCGAGCCGCAGTTGCCGGGGAAAAGTGGAATGGAGATCCTCTCGGAACTGAACGACGAGCCGGTGCTCGCCGAAATTCCGGTCGTCGTCCTCACGGGGTCGGACGCCGAAGAGGACATCGTCAAGTCCCAGGACGTCGACGCGGACCACTACATCCAGAAACCGGTTGCCCCGGACGACTTCTTCCAGTTCGTCCGCTCGATCGAGGACTTCTGGTTCGCGATCGTGCAGGAACCGACCAGCTAGGGCCGAGGTCGCTCTCCTGGTGTCGCTGTTGGATGCTTCACCACTCGAGGTTCCGTCCACCGCTCGTCCTCATCGTTCGTCGCACGTCCTCGTTCTCGACGCACGTCCTCGTTCTCGACGCACGTCCTCGTTCTCGACGCACGTCCTCGTTCTCGTCGCACGTCCTCGTTGCTCGTCTTCAACGTTCGTCGCTCGTCGGCGGATAGCACACGCAAGGCCAAATGACACGGGCGAGATCATTGTATATCCTCACGGATACTATCATGGTCGCCCAGAAACACAGTCGAGATGACAGGCCGTCCGGCGAGCGCGAGACTTCGAGGGGTGATGTCGGCCGTGATCCGTCGGCCGTCACCGTCGCCGAGGAGGGTGACGAACCCAGGACGCTCCTACCGGACGGCGGCGAAGCAGAGGCAGACGACTCTTCCGGGTCCGACGACGGAGCCGCAGATTCCGAAGACGGCGAGGACTCGAGTGACGCGACGGACGAGTCCGAAAGCGCCGACGAAGCAACTGACGACGGAGAACCCGACGAATCCGAGGATCAGGACGGTTCGGCTGACGACGAAGCGTCCGAGAACGATGACGGTGGAGGCGACGAAGCTGAGGAGGGTGACGACGAGAGCGAAGACGGCGAGGAGAGCGAGGACGGCGAAGAAGCAGACGAAGAAGAGGAAGCCGGGGACGAGGAAGAAGCGGACGACGAGAGCGAGGAACCCGGCGAAGAACACGACCGCGACGCCGAGGAGGTCTACGAGAGCGAGGACGCCACCGGCGTCGCTCACCTCGACCTGGACGGCCTCTTTCTGGACGTCCTCGGTCTCGAGGTGAACCTGAACGAAGTGACCCTCGACGTCTCGGCCCGACCGGGCGACAACAACTTGCTCGGTAACCTGCTGTCGTCGGTAACCGGCCTCCTCGATGGCCTGGGGTCGCCGCTCGAGAGCATCTCGAACGCTCTCGGGAAGATCCCTGGTGGTCTCAAGAGCGCCGCGACCGGTCTCCTGGGCGGGCTTCGGGACCGACTCGGCGGACTTCTGCCCGGAATCGGTTCGGGCGAGGGCGAGGGTGAGGACGACGGTGACGAGGAAGCCGAAGACAGCGAGGAAAGCGAGGGCGGTGTCCTCTCCTCGATCGCCGACTGGTTCCGCGGCCTCGGCCGTTCGATCGTCGACACGCTTCGCAACCCGCTCGAGCGAGTCATCTCTTCGCTGCCGATCGAGCAGGTGCTCGCGACGATCGTCCAGACGGTTCTCGAGCAGGTGATCGAACGGATGGAAGCCGCATCGGAAGGCGACGGTGACGAGAGCGCCGAGGAATCGGATGACGAAGAGGGGAGTCAAGACCAGGAACAGGAGCAGGACCAGGAGCAGGAAGCGGAGGCAACTGCATGACCGACGACACACTGACCCAACGCGTCGACGTGGACGAGATCATCGACGGCATCGACTTCGAATCGCTGCTCGAGGGTACCTCCCTCGAGGACGAGTTCGACTCGGAGGAACCGATCGGGCCCGAGTTAGGCGGGCTCATCGGTGCGACGGTCGGCAGGACGGTCGGCAAGGAGGTTGGCCGACTGCTCGGTGACGTCATCGTGGATTCGATCCTCGAGAGCGACGAGGAGGAATCCGAGGAGACAGATGACGGTGACGAGTCAGCCGAAGACGAGAGCGAATCGGACGAGGCGGCCGACGGTGAGAACGGCGAGGACGATGGCGAAGATGGCGAATCCGACGAGGAGTCGACGGGTGAGGAAGAGGGTGAAGAGAGCAGTGAGGGCGGCGAAGACAGCGATGACGGCGAAGAAACCGAGGGCAACGAAGACGGCGAGAGTAGCGAGGATAGCGAAGACAACGAGGACGAAGCCGACGACACTGACGAAAATGACGAGTCGTGACGCCCCTTCCGCGCTCGACGGACGACTCGAGGGCAACTGCCACTCGAAGTGCGACAACGAAAGAAGCGGACCGATAGCCGTCGCGTCGGCCACGGAGGGATCTAAATGAGCGACGACCCCACACTGCAGGAGATCGTCGTCGAGGAAGCTCTCGACTACGTCGACATCGAGTCAGTCATCAACGGAGACGGTATCGGTGACGAGGTCGAGGCCGGCGAAATCGGCGCCGCCGCCGGCGCCCGAATCGGCGAGCGGTTCGGTCGCTCGATCGGCGAACGCTTCGGCAGGGCGATCCAGGAGACGGCTACCGACGCGATGGAGGAGGGCCTGAGCCTCCGTTCGTTCCTCGAGGAACTCGTCGTGTCGCTCCGGAACGCGATCGCCGCCTGGCTCGAGGAGTTCGGCCAGGAGGGGCTGGCCGAGCGGGTTGCCGCCGGTGAAGTGGGAGGCGACGCAGAAGGGGAGAGCGTTCCCGGCGACGAGCTGGAGGAGTCCGGCGAGGGTGAGGGGGCGGACGAATCCGACGACTCTACGACCGGGGAAGGAGAACCCGATTCGGACGAAGAAGGAGAAACAGAAACGGAAATGGAAACGGAAACGGAATCGGACGAGGGCGGCGAGACAGAAACAGACGAGGATAGCGAAACCGAAACGGACACCGAAGCGATCGTCGAGAACGGTCCACCCTCCCTCGACACCCTCGAAGATCTGCGCCGGGAAACTCTCGAGGACGTCCTGGAGATGCTCTCCTATCGGGACCTCCAGTCGGTCGCGAAGGACGTCGACGTGAAGGCAAACCTCAAAGGCGCGGAGATGCGCGAGCAAATCGTCGACGCCGTGCTCGAGGAGGAGACCTGACCGGAACGGAGCGTACCACTCATGACGACAGAAACCGACGACCGTATCACGACGCTATTGACCGATGCTCGAGCGGCGCTCGACGACCTCGGCATCCGAGAGACGGCGGACGAAAGCGATGTGGACGAGGAGGACGATGGTGACGGCGATGACGAGGTTCGACCGCTCGAACTGACCGCTGACCTCGAAGACGGCGCCCAGGACGGCCTTCCGGAGCCGATTACGTCTACCGACCTACCGTCGCTCGCGGAGGAAGCACACGAACTCGTCGAGGAGGGCGACGTCCAGTCGCTGCTCGAGCGCGTCGGCCTGGATACACTCCCCGACGGCTCCACCCCGTCGTCGCTTCCCGAGGCGATTGCGAACGGCGATCCCGGCCAGGTCGCCACGTTGCGAGCCCTCCAACGATTGGCCTCGCTCGCCGACCCCGATCCCAATTCGGATTCGGATACAGATTCCGACCTGGACGATGCGGACTCGCTCGAGGAGACGGTGCTGGATCTGTACGGCCTCCTCACGAAGAGCGTCGCAGTCGAGACGGATGACGAGGAGGCTAGCGGGGCCGACACCGATGCGAGCGAAGATACCGCGGAATCCGACGAAGGGGAGGGTGAAGCGGCTGTAGACGAAGACGAGATGGACGAAGACGAGATGGACGAAGACGAGATGGACGAAGACGAGATGGACGAAGACGAGATGGACGAAGACGAGATGGACGAAGACGAGATGGACGAAAGTGAGGAGTCCGAGAGCGAGGAGTCCGAGAGCGAACCAGCGGGAGCTACCGACGAGATTGACGAGGCCGACGAGATTGACGAGGACGACGAGACTGGCGGCGACGGCGACCTCGAGGACTCCATTTCGTCCGCGCTCAAGGATGCAGTCGGCGGGTTCGGTGACGAGGTCGAATCCCTGAAGGCAGGGCTCGAGGCGGCGGGTCTCGGTGACGACGAGGAGGCGGATGCCAAGGACGAAGCAGATCCCGAGGACGAGGAGGCGAATGGAGACGATACCGACGAGGGGGACGGCGTTGAAGAAGAGGAGGCCGACGAGACGGCCGAAGAAGTTGAAGACGAAGACGAAGACGACGGCCTCCTGGACACCGGAGACGACACTCGCCTCGGCGACTCGAGCGGCGGCCGCAGGCGCGGAACGATGTACTCGACCGTCGCCCGCTCGCCGTCGAAACGTTCGGACATGAAGGCGACAACCCGTCACTCGACGATGCCGAAACGAAACTGAGCCCGTCGATCGATCCAACAGGTACACGTCGGTGGGTCCACTTTGGGCGGCTAATGGACGTTTCACGGGCGCTCGAGTCGACGAAATTCTCGAAACCCGAACTCGCTGTCTTCGTCTCCGGCGTCGTCAGTATGGGTCTCGAGATCCTCGCGCTGCGCATCGTCGCACCGCAGTTTGGGAGTCATATCTACACGGTCGGCGGCCTGCTGACGGTCTTTTTGGCTGGTTTGAGCCTGGGTTACTGGCAGGGCGGGCGAGCGGCGGAACGAGCCTCGAACAGCCAGATGCAGTGGTTGCTGTTCGCCACGGCAATCTACATCGCGATCATCATCTACACGAGCGATATGTTGCTGTACTCGACGGCGGCCATTCCGCTCTCGCCCCGGTACGCCTCGCTCCCGTCGATCATCATCCTCTTCGGGCCGCCGACGTACCTCCTCGGGTTCATTAGCCCCTACGCGGCGGAGCTCTCAGCCAAGGAGGGTATCGGCGAGGCCTCTGGGCACGTCTACGCGCTCGGCACCATCGGGAGCATCATCGGGTCCGGGATGACGACGTACGTACTCATTCCGTCGCTCTCGATCACGCAGATCAGCCTCGTGTTCGGGTTCGTCCTCGTCGCCACTGCGGTCGCCGTATCGCTCCCGCGGCCGTCGAGGCGAACGCTCGCCGTCGTCGCCGTCGTCTCGCTCCTGCTGGTCGGCGCCGCGACCAGTAGCTCCATCGGCCTCGATCCCCGCGGCGACGTCGTCTACCAGACCCAGACGGCCCATCAGCAACTCGAGGTGGTCGACAATGGCGACGTCCGGACGCTGTACCTCGACGGAACGCGCCACAGCGCACGGGACCTGAACGACCCCGACCGTCACGTCTTCGAGTACACGCGATACTTCCACCTGCCGATGCTCATGGCCGACGATCCAGAGTCGGTCGACCGGGTGCTATTCATCGGGGGCGGTGGCTACACCGGACCGCAGGACTTCGAACGACAGTACGACGTCGACGTCGATGTCGTCGAAATCGACGAGGAGGTGACCGCTACTGCCGAGACCTACTTCGGCCTCGAGCAGTCAGCGGACCTCCAGGCCCACACCGTCGACGGGCGATCGTTCCTCCAGAACAGCGACGAGACCTACGACGTGATCGTCCTGGACGCGTTCAAGCGCGACCAGGTGCCCTTCGAGTTGACGACCGTCGAGTTCATGCAAGTGGTCGACGAGCATTTGAGCGAGGACGGCGTTCTCATCTCGAACGTCATCTCCGCGCCCAGCGGGCCGGCCTCGGAGTTCTACCGGGCGGAGTACGCGACCATGAACGAGGTCTTCCCGCAAGTGTACAGCTTCCGCACGTCCGATACCGGAGCGGTCCAGAACATCCAGGTGATCGCGACCAAGAACGACACGCGTTACTCGGAAGCCGACCTCCAGACGCGAAACCGGAACGCCGACCTCCCGATCGACCTCTCGAGGGAGATCGAGAACTACATGGCCGAACCGGACACCGACGACGTGCCGGTGCTCACTGACGACCGGGCGGCGGTCAACGAGTTGCTCGATCCAATGCTCGGTCAGCAGTACGTGATCGAGGAGACGTCCGACGAGGGGACGTCTGGGGCGAGTTCGGGATCGGGATCGGGATCGGGATCGGAATCGGAATCGGGTTCGAGTGCGAGTTCGGACTCGAGTGACGACACCGACGAAACGAACGACACTGGCGGCACGAACTCGAACGAAGCCGATGCTGACGGGAATTCCTCGAGTCTGGCGCCGCTCGTACGAGCGTCGTGATCGATCGTTACGGCCAAATTCGCGGTCGAGATCACCACTGTGATCACAGCCGAACCAGTAACCACAACCCGAAAGCCGGTGACACCGGCGCGTTCTCGAGTATGCGAGAGCGCCGACCCGCTACAGCGGGAACTCGCCGCCGACGATGCCGTCCGCGATCAGCGACACGTACTCGACGTATGGCTTCCAGTCGGACGGGTCCCCGGCCTCGAGTCGGTCGCGATGGAGGTCCTCCCACACGACCGCGAGCGAAAACGCCGCCAGTGCGCGGTAAAATCGCTCGTGTTCGAACGCGAACCCCGTCGCCGCCTCGTAGCGAGCGACCAGGTCCCGTCGAGTGGGGCTCCCGGGTTTCGCCGTGAACGGACTGAGGCCACGCTCGTTTTGCTCCCGCAACTGCCGGAGGGCGTCCTCGTGTTCGTCCCCGTGTCGCGTCTCGAGCGCCTCGAGCGACGGTCGCCAGTCGTTCGCATCTCGCCACCGGAGCAGCAGGTAACCGAGGTCGGTCAGCGGGTCGCCAAGCGCGGCTGTTTCCCAGTCCAGGACGCCGGTGATTTCGGCTCGATCCGTGCCGGAGAAGAGCACGTTCCCCGGTCTAAAGTCGCCGTGGACGAGCGTCGTCCTCGTCTCCGTCGGCGCGTTTTCTCGGAGCCACTCGGCGACCGACTGGAGCGCCGGAACCTCGTGCCCCGTCACCTGGGTCGTCTCCTGGAGTCGTACCGTGGCGCGGTCGACGCGGGCTCGCGGCGTCAGACGGTGGCAGCTGTCCGCGAACGGTTCTGGGTCGGCCGCGTGGATGTCAGCGAGCGCCTCGACGAGTCTCGCAGCCACCCGCTCTCGCGACCGGGGCGTCCGAAAGCGCTCGGGAAGGTTCTCACCGAGGGGTATTGGTTCGCCTTCGAGTGCGGTCATCAGGTAGTACGGGTCGCCGAAGATCGATTCGTCGTCGCCGTACAGAACGGGGGTCGGCGCCGGTACCGCGGTTTCGTGAAGGCGCTCCATGATCGCGTACTCCCGCCGAAGGTCGTTCATGTAGCTCGCGTCTCGCAACTTGTTCGGCTTACGCAGCATGTACGGGCCGCTGGCGTCGTCGGTCGAAACCTCGAGAATCAGATTGAGTCCGTCGTCGACGACCTCGAGTTCGATCACCCTCGTCCCCAGTTCGGCGGCGAGCGAGGACTCGAGACGGTCGGGGTCCACGTGCCCGTCGAGATCCACGTTGACACCGAAGTCCCCGTCGCCGTCGCCGCTAACGTCCCCGTCGCTGTCGTTCATACGAGGATCACACTTCGTGTTTTAAAAATACGCCCGGTTGTATGATTGTGATTCTCAAGCACCTCAAAACTATACTTTCTATAGCTCTATGGGCTCCGCAACCGCTGGACCTGTAGACGGCGCTGCTCACTCGGTGTCCGCTTCGAGCTTGGCCTCTCTATCGAGCGCATCGAGCAATCCCGGCTCCAGGACGTAGGTGCCGTCCGCCCGGCGGTCGACGACGTCGCGGGTTCGGAGCTCCGAGAGGAGGCTCTGGACGGCGACGGGCGAGCGGCCGACCGACTCCGCCGTCGCGGTCGTCGAGAGCGGCCCGTCGATGGCGACCGTCTCGATAACGCGTCGGGCGGTCGGCTCGTCACACCGGGAGTCGTCGCAGGCCGCCGTGACGCGGGTCGAAATCTCCTCGAGGTCCAGCAGGTCCTCGATGGTGTCGCGCTCGTCGGGGATCATCATGTCGAGGTCGATCGGTCCCGTCGCGGGGTCGTCCGCCGCGCCGGTCTCCAGGATGTCGTCCTCGCTCGCGTCGTCGACGGGCGTGTAGCCGAACGTGAGGTCGTCGCCGTCGGCGTGGAGAATTGGCGTCTCTTCGCTCTCCTCCGCCTTCGCCTGCCCCTTCTCGTCTGCGTTCCCATCGACGTCGACCGCCGTTCCGTCGTCGCCGTTCGCCACTTGCTCGTCACCCGAATCCGTGGGCTCGAGCCACAACTCGAGTTCGCGACAGCGTTCGCGAAGTTCCTCGTTCTCGGCCTCGAGGCCCTCGAGGTCGCCGGCTCTGTTCTCGAGTTCCCGCTCGCGTGCCGCGAGTCGCTCGCGGAGGTCGTCGTTCTCCTCCTCGAGTTCGTTCCGCTCGGTCTCGAGTTCCTCGATGCGATCCTCCAGGTCGACCAGTTCGTCGTGCAGTCGGCGCATGTCGCCGCCCGTCTCCGGAAACGTCGTCTGGACGGGTTCGGCCTGGGAGAGCGCGTCGGCCATCTGTCGAGCGGCTTCGGAGACGTCCCGCGCCGAGGAGAGTTCGTCCTCGAGGGTCTCGATCCTGGTCTCCTTCCTGTCGAGGCGCTTCTCGAGTTCGTCGATGCGGTCTTCCTCGCGATCCTTGCGCTCGGAGATGGTCTGGAGGTCGTCGACGAGCGCGTCGGAGACGGACTTGAGTTCGGGACGCTCGAAGTCGTCCAGGCCGGGGGTCGCCCCAGCGTCGAAGGTTCGCTTGCGCCGGAACTGGATCTTGCGGACGCCCGCATCCATCCAGTCGGTCTGGACGAACGCCTGGCCGTCCTCGAGTTCCGAGACCAGTTCGGCGTACTTCGAGTCGATGATCCTCCCGACGACGTTGGTGTCGTTCTCCCAGGTGAGTCGGTGCCAGACGAGCCAGTTCGCCTGCGTGATGAAGTCCTTCTTGACGTCGGCGGGGCGCTGGCTGATCCCCAGAATGCCGAGGCCGTGTTTGCGTCCGCGTTTGCCGATCTTGATGAGCAACCGACCGGTTTCGCCCATGCCACCGCCCTCGGGGATGTACTCGTGGACCTCCTCGACTACCAGCAGGAACGGCTTTTTCAGTTTCTTCTCCTTGACGAACAGCTGTCGGGCGGTCTCTCGCAGGAGTTCGTCGGCCTCCTCCTCGTCCAGGTAGCCAGAGACGTCCAGGATGACGGGGACGTTCTCCTCGAGCGCCAGCGAGGCCATCTGCTCGGCGTGTTCGGGGCCGATCTGGATGTCGCACTCCTCGTCGGCGCCCGCGTGGAGCATCTCGTACTCCTCTTTCAGGCCGTAGTACTCGCCGTCGGTGTCGACGATCAGGAGCGGGAAGCCGGCCTCGAGGAGTTCCTCGGCGATCACCGACGCCGTGTTCGACTTCCCCGATCCGGACTTTCCGGTGACGAACCCGCGACCGGTCAGCAACTCGACGACGGGGAGCGTCACGTTGGTACCGTCGGCCGCCTCGCCGACCGTCACCTCCCGCGTCTCGCTCACCGTCTACTCACCCCGTCTCGCCTGCGCGAACGCTGCATAGTTCACACTGCCCTCGGGTTCCCTTGAAGGTTCGCCTCGGGTGACACTCACCGTGCTCGATGGGTGTGAACGATTCACAACCCTGGGAAACGATTATGTCACTCCCCCCGGATGTGTCGGATAGCCGATCGACACAGATCGCGACCGACTATGACCACCACGACCCACCCGATTCCCGCGTTCGCCCCAACGAGTGGCAACGCGGGGATCGCCACCGACGTCGACGACATCGCCGGCACTGCCGGTCGGTGTGTCGACGTCGCTGGCTGGGGCGTCACCGGCGTCTCCGGACGCTATGGCGTCTCCATGGATTCCGGCGTTGCCGGACTGAAGGGTCGTGGACGGGCACTCGGTCACCCGACCCCGATTTCGTCGAATCTCGACGGAATCTCCGTCCGCGCCGCGTAGGTCCATTCTCCCGGCCGGACGGTTTGTACGCGTTACCGACTCTCTCGTTCCCTCTCGCTCGAGGTCGGGGGTCGGTCCGTCGATCCCATCCGTTCTGCCGGCGAGCCTGGACCGCGTGGTTTCCCCCGGTTGTGGACACCGCGCGGTCGTCAGCGTTCCCGATTCCCGGGCACGTGCGACCGCCCCCGAGTTCGACTCTCGGCGGGGGACTATGGCACGATACCAGACCATCGTGGCGACACTCGCCGTGCGCGTTCCCGTGAACGCGACCGGCGACCTCGTCACCGCAGGCGCACGAATCGTCGAACGAGTCGCGACCGTCGAGCGCGTCGACGACGCGACCGTCCGCGGTCTCGAGCCCGGCCTGAACGACACGACCGTCACCCTCGAAACCCGACTCGTCCTCGTGGGCGACCGCGGCGAGGACCTGGCCGTCGTGAGACGCGAGTTGAACGAGGGCGTCGGCGTGACCGTCCAGGAGGTGGCGACCGTCGAGGTCGACGTCGAACTCGAGGCGGAAGCCGACCTCGAGGCGGACGCTGAGGAAGAGGTCGACATGCAGGTGGTACCTCGAGCCTAGTTCGAACTCGGGTTCGGCGGTTACGGTTCTACGGTTCTACGATTTTACGAATCCTCATCGGGGTCGCTCGAGGGTCTCTCGTGAGTCTCGAGGTCCCGCTCGACCGTCTCCTCGCGAACCGTCAGCCCCTGCCGGCCGAGGTGCTGTAGCTGGCGACGGGCGAACTCCTCCTCTCGCGTTCCGCGGGTCGCCAGAACGTACATCAGCGCACCCCCAGCGGGACGCATCGTTCGCCCCGCCCGCTGGGTCCCCTGTCGCCGCGAGCCACCGAGTCCCGACGCGACGATGGCCAGATCCGCGCTCGGCAGGTCGATCCCCTCGTCGCCGACCCGCGAGAGCACGAGCGTGTCGATCTCGTCGTGACGGAACGAGTCCAGGAGTCGCTGGCGCTCGATGTGGGCCGTCTCGCCGCTGAGGAAGGGCGCGTCGAGCGCCGCCGCGAGGTCTCGGCCCTGATCGAGGTAATCGACGAAGACGAGCGCACGGGCGTCGGGGTGTGATGCTAAAAGGTAGCGAACCTCCGCAACCTTGCCGGGATTCGTCGCCGCCAGCTGGTAGCGCTCTCGCCCCTCCGCCGACCCGTACGCATTTCGATGCTCGTCGTCGCCCCAGGGCACGTACCGGATCTCGAGTTCGGGCTCGGCGACGAAGCCTGCCTCGAACAGCGCCTCCCAGTCGGTACCGATCGGCGGCCCGATCAGGGTAAAGATGTCCGCGGCGCGGTCGTCCTCCCGGAGCGGCGAGGCCGAGAGGCCAAGACGGTGGCGCGACTGGAGATGCGTGCTCCGGCGGTAGACGTCCGAGGGGACGTGCTGGCACTCGTCGAACACCACCAGCCCCCACTCGCGGTCGTCGAAGAGCGATCGGTGGCGGTCCATGCCGGCGATCTGGTAGGTCGCGATCGTAATGGGACGAATCTCTTTGCGGCCGCCGTGGTACTGGCCAACTTGCTCGGGTTCCAGACTCGTGACGTCGAGCACCGTTTCGGCCCACTGACGAGCGAGGTCGCGACTCGGGACCAGCACGAGGGTCTCGCCGCCGACTTCCTCCATCGTGGCGATCGCGGCGATCGTCTTGCCGCTGCCCGGCGGGCCGACGTAGACCCCCGATCCGGCCTCGAGAAAACGGTCCACCCAGGTTCGCTGGTACTCCCGCAAGGAGACCTCGAGGCCGACATCGAGGGCGTCCCCTGACTCGAGGTCACGGTCGTCCTGGACGGGGTAGCCCGCCTCGTAGAGGATCCGTTTGATGGCCGCCTCCGAACCCTCGCGGACCCAGTCCTCGGTGTCCGAAATCGGTGCGTGGACGTGTTCCTCGTCGAGTTTCTGACGAGCGACGTTGCCCATGATCTCCGCACTCTGGGCCTCGAGCACGGTGTAGCCATCGGGGTGGGTAACGAGCCGAAACTGGCGAGCGCGATCCCACTGGCTCTCGACCCAGGACTCGAGCGCGTCTGACCGTTGGCCGAGAGCCTGGCGCATCGTTCGCTGTAGGCCGGAAAACGAGTCGTGCGGGGCCTGCCAGACGTCCTCCGAGCGGACGACGTACCGGTAGCCACTTTCTCCATTGGCGTCCGCGAGGTGAGCGAACTGGGAGAGCTGTGCGCGGGTGAACTGATCGGGGCGGTCGACGATAATCTCACGGCGCTTCGGGAAGACGACCACCCGCTCGCGTTCGGTCAGGTCCTCGAGTTCGGCCGGGAACCAGACCACGGGGTCGCGCGATACTGCGAGGCGCTCCAGGTTGCCCCGCTCAGCGAGGGCCTCGAGGTCGTCGGTCACCTCGCTGTGGGGTCGCTCGAGGTATCTGGCGAGTTCGGACGCGGTGAGCAGCGGGCGGCCGGCCCGCTGGCAGGCGTCGTGGAACGCCGAGAGCGAGAGAGGTGGGCGGGAGTCGTCGGATTCCGTCACTCCATCCCCGCTGGCGGAGTCGTCGGCGTCGTCGGCGTCGTCGGTCACTGGGTAGGCTACCGGACTCGGCGATAAACCGATTTCGCTCGAGCGCCGTCGCTCGAGGCCAGGGTGGTCCGTATCCGCACAAAACGGCTGCAGTGGCAGCCGGGCGCACAGCGGTAGGTGGTGGTGTTGGTGGTATGCGCCAGCGCAAATTTTGGCACATGGCGACATAATGATTGTGGTGTTTCAGCGCTCGAGCCAAACGGCTTTACCGCATGCTGGCGTATTCAAATCATGTATCGCGCTATCCTGCCCGAAGGCCAGATCATCTGTGCGCGCTACGAACACACAGACACGGGCCTCGAGTTGTTCGACGAGGACGACGCGTTCGTCGCGTTCGTCCCGTACGAGTCCCTCCACGCGCTGCTCGACGAGGATGTCTACAGCGGGGAGGAACGCTCGATCATGTGAAATGGAACGTGGTCGCGCCGACGAAAACTCGTGATCGTTCTGTCTCGCAGTTAATTCAGAACTGGAACAATGCAGGTTCGATGTACCGTCGCGGCCGCGACGACTACGCTTCGACGCTCTGATCGATCGCGTCGAGTTGCTCCCGGTAGCGGTTCCTGACGGTGACGACGGTCGTCTGGGCCGTCTCCGCGACCGCTCGCTGGGGGATCGTTTCGTTACACAGGAGTCCGGCAGCGTAGATGGCGGCGGCAGCGAACCCGGTCGGTGACTTCCCCGAGTGCAGCCCCTGCTCGGTTGTCGCGTCGATGATCTCGACCGCCTTCGACTCGACGTCCTTGCCAACGCCGAGTTCCGAGCAGAACCTGGGGACGAACTGGCGCGGATTCGTCGGCTCGAGGTTGATGTTCAGTTCGTCGGCGATGTAGCGATAGGTCCGTCCGATCTCGCGCTGATCGACCCGCGAGACGGCCGTTACCTCCTCGAGACTCCGTGGAATTCCCTCCTCTCGGCAGGCGGTGTACAGCGCCGAGGTGGCGACCCCCTCGATGGATCGTCCGCGGATGAGGTCCCGGTCGAGTGCCCGCCGGTAGATGACGCTCGCGGTCTCTTTGACCGAGTTGGGGAGGCCGAGGGCGCTCACCATGCGGTCGATCTCCGAGAGGGCGTACTTGAGGTTGCGCTCGCCGGCGTTCTTCGTGCGGATGCGTTCTTGCCAGACGCGAAGCCGGTGGAGCTGTCCGTGCTTGTCGGCCGACATCGTGTGGCCGTTCGCGTCCCGATTGCGCCAGTCGATGGTGGTCGTGAGTCCCCGGTCGTGCATCGACTGGGTGAGCGGCGCGCCCACTCGAGAGAGCTGATCGTGTTCTTTGGCGTTGAACGCTCGCCACTCGGGGCCGTAATCGATGGGTTCGTCGCCCAGGACGAGGCCGCACTCCCGGCAGATCAGTTCGCCGCGGTCGGGATCGCTCACGACCGTGTTCGTCTCACAATCCGGACACTGGCCGCTGTTCGTCCGCTGTGACTCCTGTCGTGTGCGTTCGGTGACGGACCGCGTCATTAGTAGGCGGTGAGAACCCAGCCGTCTTTGTAAGGGGGTCACATGGTTTCGAGAGTAACAGGGACTTTCCGCCGGCTACGGCGCCACCAACGGCGAGATTGCCCGCTTGGCAGACTCCGATGACGTGGTCGATGGGTGGCCCCGTGTCGCCGGATCGAACGCCGAATCGACCCTGGCCAGATACCGGTTCAACCTGGCCACAAGCCGGTACGATTCGGGCCGCGTACGAGCACGCTGACTGTGGCTACGGCTCGGTAAGTGACGACTGAGGAGAGTAACGGTCGGCTTCGATGACGAACCGACCACGACCGTTAAGCGGTCGGTTCTCGAGCAAGACGCGCGTGTCGCTGGATAGAGTCCACCCGCCAGTCGAGGACGGACGTAACGGCCAACGTGGTCCCGAGGAGCCCTCGCTCGCCCGTTTTCGATTGCCCTGCAGGACGCGCCTCGAGCGAGTCCCGTCTCCACGGAACGACGGTCAGCTTGGCCAGTATGCGCTCGATACAGCCCCCATCGGCGATGCAAACGACGCGTCGGGCGAGTGGCGATCCGTCCGACTCGATCGGGGGCCGTGGCGTCCATCGCTCGCGGCGAGAAGCGGTAACGTACCGGCTTCGCAAGCGATGCAAAACGTGACCGCGTTTAAGACCGATACCGTTGGCGTAGAAACTGGTGTGTCAAACGTGATTGCGAGTATCCCTTCGCCGGGACAGCGGTCGCCTTCGGCGAAGTCGAGCGGCCCTGTGGTGGCAGTAAACGATCAACTACGGTGGACGGAACCGACTCGTGCCCGACTTCGATGTCGACCGAACCGGGTACGACTGGGCGCCACCCGAGCGCGGCCGGCTGCGTTCGGGCGTCAATCTCCCGGCGGGAGGTGCCAGTAATGTCCTCCATCGATACGTCCCTCCCCGAGGAAATAACCGCCGTTACGGCGAACGATACTGACGAAACGCTCTCGAAAGACGTCATCTTCGAGTTGCTGAAAAACCGGCGACGGCGAGAGGTACTCGCGTACTTACTCGACGCCGAGGAGACGGTAACGCTGGGTGAACTCGCCGAACAGATCGCGGCCTGGGAGAACGACACCGACGTCAACGCGCTGAGCTCCGATCAGCGAAAACGAGTCTACGTCGCCCTCTACCAGACGCATCTGCCGAAGATGGACGACGCGGGTATCGTCGATTACGACCAGGACCGAGGTCTCATCACCCTGGCCGATAACGCGGATTTACTCGTCATGTACCTCGACACGGACACCCACCGCCGCGAGCGGTGGGATCGATGGTACGCGGCCATGAGCGTCGTGGGCGCGGTGGTCCTCTCCGCCGGCCTCCTCGGCGTCCCCGGAATCTCGGCCATCCCGCTCTCGGCCCTCGCTGGCGTAATCGTCGCGGCCTTCCTCACGGTCTCGTTCGTCCACGTCTTCGTGAACCACCGGTTCCAGCAGGTCGTCGAGGAAAAGCTGTCCAGGATCCAGTAATCTCGACGGCCGCGCTTCGGTCGCGCGGGTTGCGACGCGGCGATTGTTTCGACCCGACCAGCGATGCAAACCTCAAGTACTGACCCGTTCGTGGCCGAATTATCGAGAAGCACTTTTAGTTCTCGAGCACGTACACGAAACTGGCTCCCGAGGTCATCCAGTACCGGAGCAGTTCGCGTGCCAGCAACCTGTTCCCTCGCGGGAGCCCCTCTACGCGCTGAGCGACGGCGTTAGCGCTAGCTCGTTTCGCGCTCGATTTCTCGGTCGCCAGGTTCCGAACGATTCCGCCGGCGCTCGAGGATCGTTTCGGGGTCGCTCCCCTCGCTCTCGAGCAGCGTCTCGAGGCTGCGTTCGAACGCCTCGTCGTCGATTTCGCCGCGGGCGTAGCGTTCCCGGAGGACCTCGACGGGGTCTGTCGCTGATTCCTCGGGGCTCGTAGGCCGGCGTTCGTCAACCACCGGGTCGTGCTGGTCGCCGTCGATTCCGATGACCTCCTCGATGAGCACCGCCGACAGCGGCAGCAGACCAATCCAGCAGAAGAGTGCGACGAAGGCAGCCGCCGACGCGCCGATCACGAACCACGCGAGAATCGCCACTGGAAGCGTTCCCACGGCGATCAGTGCCGGAATCGAGCCGAGCAACCGACGCGTCTTCGCTCGCATAGGATTCGATCTGCAGGGGGCGGAAAAAGTCTTCCGAGTGACGAATCTGTGGCCGACGCGGACCGCGAAACTAAAGTTGACTTGCACCAGTCACACGCACGTGGCAGTTTCGTTCGACCTGTTCGGCACGCTCGTCGCCGTCGATCGACCTGCGGACCCGGCGACGGCGGTCGCGTCCGAACTCGAGAAACGCGGCGTGGCGGTCCCCGGCGACTGGGCCGAGCGCTACGTTCGCCCGACCATCGACGCCCCCGAGGGCGCGGAGGTGCCGTTGCCGGCCCACGTCGGCCGGGCACTCTCGAGCGCCGGCGTCGAGTGGCGAGAGACCGGGGCGGGGAACGTCGTTCGTCGGGCAGTCGTCGCCGCGTTCGACCCCGACGTCGAGACCCGGGTCGGCGCCCGTCGGGCGGTCGAGGCCGCTCACGAACGCGGACCCGTCGCCGTCTGTTCGAACTGCGCCGTTCCTGAACTGGTCGGGCGAACACTCGCTCGCTCGACGCTCGAGCGCGACGACTTCGACGCCGTCGTGACGAGCGTCGGCTGTGGGTGGCGCAAACCCTCCTCGCACATCTTCGAGACGACGGTGCGACGGCTCGGGGTCGATATCACCGACCTGGTCCACGTGGGCGACGACCCGCAAGCCGACGGTGGCGTCGTCGAAGCGGGCGGAACGCTCGTCTCGCTCGAGGAAACGCCCCTCGAGTCGGTACCCGATCGGCTCGAATCCCTGCTGGAAAACGGCTCGTCGACGGCGCAGACCGGCGGAGGGACGACCTGTGTCGACGATTCGAGTGTCGTCAATTCAAGCGACATCGATTCGAGTGACGGTAATCAGAGTGACGATAATTCGAGTGACAACGTGAAATGACGGTTCAAACGCTCGCCGCCATCGGCCTGGCGCTCAGCCTCGACCTGCTGATCGGGGAGCCGCCGACGCGTCTTCATCCCGTGGCGTGGCTGGGTCGGTTGATCGATCGACTCGATCGTCCCTGGTCCGCGAACGACCGAACGCAGCGTCGAATCGGATTCCTCATCGCTCTGTTCGTCCCCCTCTTCCCGGCGGTGCTGGCGGGCGCGTTCGTCGTCGGAACGGGCCGGATTCAGCCCTTCTACGGCGCGGTCGCCGCCGCGCTCGTCCTCTTTCTGACCGCGAGCCTCCGCGCGCTCCTCGACCTGACGCGAGCGGTCCTCGCGGCGACCGAGAGCGACCTCGAGACCGCGCGCGAGCGCGTTCGCGGCCTCGTCGGCCGTGACACGGATTCGCTGACGGACGCGGAGATCCGTTCGGCAGCCATCGAGAGCGCAGCCGAAAACCTCGCTGACGGATTCGCCGCGACGCTCCTCCCGTTCGCCCTCCTGGGCCCAGTCTCGCTCCCCGCCGCCGCGGCCGCCGTCGCCTGGATCAAGGGCGTCAATACCCTGGACTCGATGCTCGGCTACCCGTCGAAACCGATCGGCACCGCCAGCGCCCGCCTGGACGACCTCGTGATGGCCGTCCCCGCTCGAGTCACCGCGTGCTGTCTCGCGCTGGCGACGTGGCGACCGCGAGCGCTGCTCTGCGCCCATCGCTGGGCGAGGGTCCCCGACTCACCGAATTCGGGGTGGCCGATGGCGACGCTGGCGTGTGCGCTCGACGTCCGTCTCGAGAAGCGGGAAGCGTACGTTTTGAACCCCGAGGGATCGCTCCCGCGCCTGGAGGACGGCCGGCGTGCGGTGTCGGTCGTCGGCCTGGCCGCCGCCGCGCTCGTGGCGGTGGCGGCAGTCTGTGCGGCGTCCGCACCGACGCTCGAGGCCCTGGTCGCACCACCCATCGACTTCGTCGCGACCCGCGTTCGGGGGGTGGTATCGTGATCGGCGGCCAAGTACGCGTCACCGTTCGTGCCCTCCGTGGGGCGATTGCCTTCCTGACGCGGCTCCCCGTCGGTTCGAGGTCGCGAAACACGGGCGGGGCGACTGCCGACGCGAGCACCGACCGGGACTGGAAGGCGTTTCGCTCGAGTCCGTGGACCTTCACGATAGTAGGATGGATCGTCGGAGCACTCGCGGCCCTCCTCTTCCTCGCTTCGAACCGGCTTCCGGCCGCGTCGATTGCCTTCGGATACCTGCTCGCCGTTTTCGCGCTGACCGGGATCCACCACCTGGACGGCGTCGCCGACCTTGGGGACGCGCTCGTCGTCCACGGCGACGCCGATCGCCGGCGGGCCGTCATGACGGACACGACGACCGGCGTCGGCGCGCTGCTCTCCGTCTCGCTGGTCGTGGCGGGACTCGCGCTCGGCGCGCTTGCGCTCGCCCGCGCGCCCATCGCGGTCGCCGTGGGCGTCGCCGTCGCTGCTGAGGTCGGCGCCAAGACGGGGATGGCCGCGATGGCCTGCTTCGGCGCGGCCGCTCACGAGGGATTCGGCTCGCAGTTGACGGACGCCGCAGGTCCATCTTCGTTCCTCGTCCCCGCAGCGCTGGCTATTCCGGCGGTCGCGCTGACCTGGTCCCACCCGGCCGCTGCCGCGGCTCTCGTCGGCGCGATTGGGGGAACCGCCCTTCCGTGGCGATGGGCCCGACGACGGCTCGGCGGCGTCTCCGGCGACGTTTTCGGAGCGGCCAACGAAGTCGGACGACTGCTCGGCGTCCACCTGGGGGTGATCGCGTGGACGCTGTGGTGATGGCCGGCGGACGGGGTACCAGGCTCGAGAGTCGAGTCGAAAAGCCGCTGTACGAGATCGGTGGCGTTACGATGATCGATCGGATTTTCGCGGCGCTCGAGGCGAGCGTAGTCGGCCGGATTACCGTCGCGGTTTCGCCGAACGCGCCGAATACCCGCGAGCACCTGGCGGAACGCGATTGCACGCGTTCGTTCGAGGTCGACGGGACCGCCGAACCCGTTGATCTCGTCACGCCCGTACGGGTCCTCGAGACCGCCGGCGACGGGTACGTCGCCGACCTCGGGTCGATCCTCGAGTCGGACTCGATTCCGATTTCGACGCCAGTGCTGACCGCGGCCGCGGATCTCCCGTTGCTCGAGGGAGCGACGGTGGACGGGATTCTCGAGCGGTACCGACGCCGCGTTCGAGCGAGGGGACGAGAAGGCGGTACCGGAAAGGATGCGCCGGCGCCGTCGATGACCGTCTGCGTCCCGACCGCGCTGAAACGACGGCTGGGGCTCAGCGTCGACTCGACGCTCGAGTCCGACCGCCACCTCGCGCCGACCGGGGTCAACGTCGTCGGCACCTCCAGTGAAACGATGATCACACGCAGCTACGACTACAGACTGGCCTGTAACGTGAACAGACGAACTGACGCCCGCGCGGCGAAGACGTACTGCCGCGATGGGAACGGCGACGGGGAGGAGGAAGAGGAGGCGTTCCGATGAGGCTCCTCCTCGCCGCCGGGTCGACCGAAACGGGACTCATCGATGGGCTCAGCGCTGCCGGGGCGTCGGCTGCGGTGATGGGCTACACGCCGTCGGCCGACGCCGAAATTCTCGTCTATGGTCGGCCGACGGCCGCGCCCGTCACTCCGGTAAGCCCGACCGGGTGCCCGACCCCGGCGGCGATCACCCGCGCCGTTCGGGAGGTCGTTGACTTCGACGCGGCGGTGCTCGATGCTGGCCTGTCCGAACCGACGGCCGCCCCGACGGTCGACCTCGTGGCCGATCCAGGCGCCGACGTTCGCGAGACCGTGGCAGTCCCGGACGCCGCGGGGGTCTACGACCGGGCCCGCCAGTTCGGCTCGACGCTCCCCGACGACCGCGTACTGATCGGCGAGACGATTCCGGGCGGGACGACGACCGCCCTGGGGGTCGCGACCGCCCTCGGAGCGCCTATCGGCGTCTCGTCGTCGCTCCCTCAGAATCCGCTCGAGCGCAAGCGAGCGGTCGTCGAGACGGGGCTAGCGGCGAGCGACCTCGCGCCCGGCGACTGCGTGGGCGATCCGCTGGCGGCGATCCGGGCGATGGGCGACCCCGTCTAGGCCGCCGTCTCCGGCGTTGTGGCCGGGGCGCTCGAGGCCGGCGTCGACGTGACCCTCGCCGGGGGGACGCAACTGGTCGCCGTCGCGGCCGTCCTCCGCCACGTCGGCGTCGACGGGCCGCTCCGACTCGCGACCACCTCGTTCGTAGCGGACGATCCGAGCGTCGACCTCGAGGCGGCCGGCGATCGATTCGACCTCGAGGTGGTCGTCACTGACCCCGCGTTCGAGCGAAGCGAGCACGTCTCGATGGCCCGTTACTGCGCCGGGGAGGCGAAAGAGGGCGTCGCCATGGGCGGGGCACTCTCGCTCGTGGCACCCGACGAGATGGCGGCCGTTCGCCGGCGGATCGAGGCCGTCTGCGAGCGACTGGGTGTCGACGGTGAGACGACGGCGGAGGAGCCGCAGTTGCCGGACTCGAGAGGTGATGGCAATGCACCCTGACGCCATCGACGCCGAAGGGCGCGTTCCACACGGCGGGGAACCCGATCACTCGCTGCTCGACTTCTCGGCGAACACGAATCCGCGGACACCGGAGGGCGTCGAATCGGTCTACGCCGACGCGCTCGAGTCGGCCCGACGATATCCGGACGACGGGTATCCGACCTTCCTGGACGCGGCCGGGACCTACGTCGGCTGTGACCCGTCCGCCGTCGTACCGACGCCGGGCGGCCTCGCCGCGATTCGTCTCGCCTTCGAGGCAACTCTCGATCCCGGCGGTCTGGCCGTCGTTCCGCATCCGAGTTTCGGCGAGTACGCTCGGGAGGTTCGCCTCCAGGGGGCGAGGCCGCGGTTCGTGCCCCACGAGGCGGTGTGCGACCTCGCGGTCGAGTCGCTGCGAGACGTCGATCTGGTCGTCGTCTGCACGCCGAACAATCCCACGGGCGACCTCCCCGATCGCTCGCGACTCGAGGGGCTAGCCGATCGGTGCCGAACGGCCGGGACGACGCTGCTCGTCGACGAGGCGTTTCTGGGGTTCACTGAGCAGGAATCGATGGCTCGACGGGAAGACGACTGTGTCGTCGTCGCCCGCTCGCTCACCAAACTCTTCGGGCTGCCGGGGCTCCGAGCGGGATTCGCCGTCGCGTTCGGCTCGCTCGGCGAGTGCCTCGAGATGGCCCGTCGCACGTGGAACCTCGGCTCGCCCGCGGCCGCCGTCGGCGCGTACTGCATGGGGCAGACGGCGTTCGTCAGCGACACGCGAGAGCGAGTCACCGAAGAGCGAGAGCGGATGCGGGAGGCGCTGCTGGCGGACGGCCGCTACGCGGTGGCCCCCTCGAATGCGCCGTTCCTGTTGCTCGAGGTTGGCGGCGACGGCGGTGGCGGCGGGGCAGTCAGTTCCGTCGATGGCGACGGTGAGGCGGCCAGTTCTGTCGACCGCGACGGCGGGGCAACCGATCCTGTCGACGACCTCCTGGAGCGAACCCGCGAAGCCGGAGTCGTCATACGGGACGCCCGATCCTTCCGCGGCCTCGACTCCCACGTCCGCGTGGCGGTCAGGGACCGCAGAGCGAACGATCGACTTCTCGAGGTGCTGGTGGATGGCTGATACCGACGCCGAGTACCGAGCCGAGCGAACCGACGGCATCCTCTGTGTCCACCGCCCCGGAGTCGAGTGGCTCTCCTCGGGCTGGAACGGCGGCCGATCGCGAACCGACCGGGCGTTCAACGTTTCGGTTCCCGAGGGGTGGCGCTGTGACGACCTCGACCGCTACGTCCAGGAGCGCCTCGAGCGGGCGGGCTTTGTGGACGGCCGGGGCGATCGCCCCGTCCTGCTTACCGGCGTCGACCTGGAACACGCGCGCGGCGCCCGCTGCGGGTCGGTTACGGTCTACGCCACGGCTGGGATCTCGAACCCGGCCGCATTGCCGATTGATCCGGCCGGGGGATCGTTGCCCGACGGACGCCTCGAGTCCGATTCCCTCGAACGGAGTGAGGGGTCGACCCCGGAGGACGACGGGGACGAGCGAGGGAGTGAGCGCCACGCCGGCACGGTCAATCTGATCATCGGGACGACCCGCACGCTCGAGGCGGGGGCCCTCGAAAACATCCTCGCGGTTGCGGCAGAGGCGAAGGCGACGACGCTCCTCGCGCGAACGGGCTTTCCCGGAACGACGACGGACGCGGTCGTCGTCGCGCACGACCCGTCGGGACCCAGTCGGCCGTTCTCAGGTAGCGCGACGGCCGTCGGAGCGGCCGCACGGGCGTGCGTTCGGGAGGCGATCACGGCGTCACTGGCGTCCAGGTACGAGGGAACCGATGCGACGATTCCGGCGAGCGTCCAGGCGGCCGAACACGGCGTTTCGACGGACGTGCGGGCGACGGTCTTTCGCCCGTAATCCGACGCGTTTCGAGCCAGCATATTTGCCCGTCCACATCCTGGTGTCCACCATGCCAGGGGATGCCCGCGATCCCACGACGATCCGCTCGCTGGCCGTCGCTGCCGAGGACGTAGTGAACGCGTTCGTCTACACTCGCGAGAACCCCGGACGAGCTGTCCTCCGGGCGACGCCGCCGTTCCACGGGCGAATGCGCGCCCGACTGCACGTCTACCGAGTCGACGATTCGCCGGAAACCGGGGCCGTTCACGTCGAGGCTGCGTCCCTGCTCGACGCCGAAACCGTCGCGGGGTATCCGACGCTCGAGGACATCGAACAGCGTGTCGACGGCGAGGCGAGTGCCGAAACAGTCCGAGAGCAACGCGCCGACGCGCTCGAGGTGTGGGCCGACCGAGCGCGGGAGTCGATCGTCGAGTCGGCGGCCTTCGAGACGACCGACGGCTCACACCGGGCGTCGGTGAGTACGCTCGGTTGAATTGGCCGTTGGTGAGCACGCTCGGCTGAGAAGGGCGTCGGTGAGTACGCTCGGGTGAGCAGGAGCGTCGTTTTCGGGCTACTTGGACGCTCTCGAGTCCGTATCCGTCAACCAGTTTCACTTTCACTGCGGACGGATCGACTTCACGTGGGTCCGGTCGAATGCCGGAGTATGCACACCGCTTCGACCCACGACGACTCGAGACAGCAACGCACGCGGCGAATCGACGTCACCGACCTCGACGCCGCCGGTGTCGAGGAGTTCGTTCGCACGAGCGTCGACACCGACGCCGTCTCGCTCGAACACCGCGGCGCGCGGACGTACCTCGTCGTCGGGCAGTGAGTCGAGAACCGTTCACGGGAGCGTACTCGGACGGATTTTCGAGTGGGAAGGCACTTCCGTCAGCGCCCCCTCGAGTCGAGCGTGACCAGCGACGCCGGGAGCGAGCGCGAGACGCGGGACGACGGTGATGCCAGCCCTAGTGCCGGCACCGACGCCGACGCCGACGACAGCGATCCCAAGAGTTCCGAGACTGAACCCCACCTCGGCCTGGAGCGGCCGTCCGCACCCGAAACACACACCGAACTCGACTCGAGCGAAATCGCACCCGACGTGGAACCGCCGTATCCCGTCGAGGTGTACCCCGATCGGGAGGTTATCGTCGAGTTCGACCCCGACCTCACGTTCGAGTGCGTCGAGGACTGCACCTGGTGTTGTCACCACGGCGTCTTACTCTACGACCGCGACCTCCTCGAGCTAGCCCAGCGGGCGAACCTCTCGGAGACGACGACCCAGTTTCGCGGCGAACCGTTCGTCACCCGGGAGGCCAAAGACCGCGAGGAACACGTCGCCGAGGACGGCCAGGCCTGTGCCTTCCTCCGGGAGGACGGGCTGTGTTCGCTCCACATCGACCAGGACTGGAAACCGACGCGGTGCTCAGTCTTCCCGCTGGGCGTCTGGCTCGAGGATGACGGGCTCCACGTCGATATTCGGGACTCGGCGCACGACCACTGCGAAGGGCTCGGTGTGAGCGAGCGCCGTGTCGTCGACAACCTCGAGGCGTTTCTCCCCGAACTCCTCTGGGATCTCGAGAATCCGGACAGCGATCGGGTGCTCTGAGGCGGTCTCGGAGTGGTAGCAGCCGATATTGGGGTGCCCGTATAATACTATAGATTGTATAGTCAA